>CAYQBZ010000013.1:0-18524 GCA_964415855.1 uncultured Rikenellaceae bacterium | reverse complement strand
CGAAATGACAGGGTATAGCATATTACCTGACCTGTCGAAAAGGGTACCGTCCACACCAAAAGTCGTAACTGTAATACCTGCGATATTCTCTTTGCTGATACTGCTGACAACCTTCTGCGAAGCCCTGCACATCTTGTCCCATATTTCATTTACGTCCCATATCCTGTAGGATGGATAAAACGGATCGGGCCTGATATTGTTTGGGTAAGATTCCGATGCAAGTATTCTTCCCTTACTGTCAACAGCGATGACCCTGACATTTGTAGCGCCACAATCATATACTATTACTATGTCACCTTTAGGCATAGGAGATCCGTTAAAGAGGAGTAATTAATAAATGTCTAATGTACTTAGAAAGATATAATAAATCAAAACTTTCAGGTTCTTCGGTATTCCTGTTTTATTCACTCCGCACTTTTGTTCTTTTTTGGCAGGGTGTTTTTATCCCAGCCCTTTAAGGAATGAGGTCGATGCTCCGGTGATTATAAACATGACAAGATATAATACTATTCCGAGTATTATTAATGAGCCGATAAACACAAAATAGTATTTCAGGTTCCTGATAGCTCTGGTAAGTTCATGTTTATCAAGCGAATGAATGGCTCTTGAGGTCTGTTTGGAAAACCTGAACAGGAACAGCGCAGGGAAGAAATAGATCACTCCCAAAATGAGAAAGATCAGTACCATAACCACAGACGGGATGCCACGGTCTGACTCTCCGGCATTAAATAAGGAAAGAAATACTCCGGTTAAAAGACCGATCAGGATAAGCAGACCGATCAGCATAAAACCAACAATTGCTACGAAAGATGCCCATTTACGTGCTACATCAAGATTGCCAAGGGATTCCTGTTCAATTTCAATTTTCCTCTCTTCGGGATTTGTTTCCATTATCAAGTGATAATATGATATGAGTGACTATGGCCATATTGTTTATTTAGCTGTTGTTCATTCTGTTATCTTTATTTGTATAAGGCCCCGTAGGTCTGACATGCCCTGTAATCAGACCCCTCCTTATCCATACCGAATGCATTCCAGGCACTCGGTCTGAACACCTTTTCATCGCTTACATTATGCATGCACACCGGAATTCTCAGTATTGAGGCTAGGGAGATCAGATCTGCTCCTATATGTCCGAAGCTGGAGGCACTGTGGTTGGCACCCCAGTTTGCCATCACGGAATAGACATCAGTAAACGGACCCTTGCCTGTAAGTCTGGGAGTGAACCAGGTTGTCGGCCAGGTCGGATTAGTCCTGTCGGTGAGTATCTTATTCATCTTTCCCGGGAGTTCTACCGTCCAGCCTTCAGCAAGTTGAAGTACCGGGCCGAGCCCTTTGACCAGGTTCACCCTTGATATTGTGATTGGCATCGTACCTTTTGTATCAAACTGTGATGAGAATCCTCCCCCCCTGAAATATTCTGAAGCAGCAGGAGGCCATTGTGTTGCCTCAAGGCATGCAGCTGCATCTTTCCCGGTTATTTCCCAGAATGGTTTTATGCATACCTCTCCTTTTTTCATCTGTCTGCCTGAAAAATCAAGTGCTGAGGCACCTGAATTTATAAGGTGGATGATACCATTGGCAGCCAGGCCCTCAGGTTTCATCTTTGTCACTCTTTTAATAGCTTCAGGGCTCCAGTAGGTGCGTATATCTGAGAACATCTGAGCTGTATTTGTAAGCAGGTATCCAAAAAGCATCGGGACACCGTTCATTGCATCGTTTTCGGTAGCAACCAGATATGGAGGTCTTATCCCATTCCAGTCGAATGATGAACAGAGAATTGCTTCGAGGAAGTCGCCGTTCGGCATGTGATCTGTCCATTGGCGTTGCCCCTGGAAACCTGAAAGGATAGCGTTATGCCCAAGTGCTTCCTCCCCGAAACCCAGCTTTTTGAGCTTTGGATTTCCGACCATAAGGTCACGGGCTATGAGTGTCATCTTAATAACAGTTTCCCACTCCCTGGCCCTCTGTTTCCCTGACTTTGGTCTGGCATTCAGGTCCTTTCCTTCCCTGCAGTATTTCTTTGTCCATTCAAGTGCCCTTTTAAACTCCTCTCCGTCAAATATCTCTTCGTTGAGGCGGCGGTTGAATTCACTCATATCAACATACTCATTCCTCATTCCCAGATATTCCTGGAAGAAATCCTCCCTCACTATCGAGCCCGCGATCCCCATCGATACCGATCCCATCGAAAGGTATGACTTTCCTTTCATTAGGGATGTGGCAAGACCTGCTCTGACAAACCTGAGGATCTTTTCGCTTACATCTTCGGGTATCGACTGATCCCCTGCATCCTGTACATCATGCCCGTAAATTCCAAATGCGGGTAAGCCTTTCATAGTATGACCTGCAAGAGCGGCGGCAAGATATACTGCTCCCGGACGTTCTGTTCCGTTAAATCCCCATATTGCCTTCGGAATTTCAGGATCCATGTCAATAGTCTCACTGCCATAGCACCAGCAGGGAGTGACCGTCAGACTGACCCCGACACCCTTCATGCTGAATTTCTCGGCGCACATCGCTGCTTCCGCAACTCCACCGATACATGTGTCGGCAATAACACATTCAACAGGTTTCCCGTCCGGGTACCGCAGATGGGAGGAAATAAGCTCTGCCGCACTCTTGGCCATGTTCATGGTCTGCTCCTCCAGAGATTCCCTTACGCCTAACATCCGGCCGTCTATTGCAGGACGAATACCTACCTTCGGGAAACTGCCTATCACTGTCTGGTATTTATGGTTTATCTTAAAGTCATTATCAGCCATTTCAGATAGTATTTTATCTTTATTTTACATAATTCGAGGGTCAACAAATATAAGTTTTTTTAACTACTTTTTTTCTTTTTAAATATTGTTGATGGCAGAAAAATATCTGTGGTTCCCTGTGATATATCTGTTGTTATCTCTGAAAGATCAGGAACCTGGAAGGAATTTCATATAGCTGGGACAGAAGGCTTCAGAGTCTGTATCAGATTTGTATAATATGATGCCTCTTTTTTGTACCTTTGTTCCCTTAAAAATTAAGATACCGGATGCAAAAGGAAAGAAGGCTGCCTGCATGGCTCAGAATGCAGCGTGCCAGCGGGGAAAATTATTCTAAGGTCAGGCATATAGTACTTGAAAATCACCTTCATACAATATGTACAAGCGGTAATTGCCCAAATATCGGTGAATGCTGGAATGCTGGCACAGCAACCTTTTTAATACTTGGTGATATCTGCACCAGAGCCTGTAAGTTCTGTGCGACGAAAACCGGGAAACCCTTTCCTCCTGATCCGTATGAACCATTGAGACTTGCGGAGTCTGTCAAAGCAATGCAGGTTAAACATTGTGTCATCACTTCAGTCGATCGCGATGATCTGCCAGATGGTGGAGCCTCCTTCTGGGCAGAAACCATAAGAACCATAAAAGCGGTTAATCCGCATGTATCAGTTGAAACACTTATTCCTGATTTTGATGGCAGGCCTGAAAATATTCAGAAGATAATAGATGCCGGTCCTGATGTAATATCACATAACCTCGAGACGGTAGAGCGTCTTACGCCATTGATACGTACAAAAGCACAGTACAGGAGAAGCCTCGATGTGATAAGTTATATATCGGGGAAAGGGAAGGTGGCGAAGTCAGGTTTTATGCTTGGACTTGGTGAAAGTGAGGATGAAACAGTACAGGCAATGGCTGATCTTAAAAACGCAGGTTGCAGCATTCTGACAATTGGACAGTATCTGAAACCCGGGAAAGACTACATGGAACCTGTCAGGTATGTCTCTCCCGCAAAATTTGAAGAATACAGGATTAAGGCACAGGATATGGGATTCTCTTTTGTTGAAAGCTCTCCATTGGTGCGTTCATCTTTTCATGCGGAAAAACATGTAAAGGCACAATAATATTGAGTATATTAGCATTTAAGAAACAGAAATGCAAAATTGAGCTACAGGGTTGAATATAAAGACATTGGGCGGAAGGATTATAAGGAAACATGGGATTATCAGGCAGATATTTTTCAACGGCTTGTTGATAATAAAAGAAAGGTAAATAAAACAGGCGGCGAATTAAGGAAGCACCTTCCCGGAACACTTATTTTTGTTGAACATCCCCATGTATATACACTTGGGAAAAGTGGTTCGGAGGAAAATCTGCTTATTGACAATCTTCAGCTCAGGGCTAAGGATGCTGTCTTTTACAGGATCGACAGGGGAGGAGATATTACTTACCATGGGCCGGGTCAGATTGTAGGTTACCCGATCTTTGACCTTGATGAGATCTCTGTGAGCCTGAAGGAGTACATTTACAAACTGGAGGAAGCAATTATCAGAACCGTCGCAGAGCATGGCCTTTGCGCGTCAAGGTTAGAAGGAGGCACAGGTGTCTGGCTCGATACCGAAAAAGGCAATCGGGCAAGGAAGATATGTGCAATAGGTGTAAAAGCCAGCAGGTATATTACCATGCATGGATTTGCATTTAATGTTAATACCGATCTGACTTATTTCAGTAATATAAATCCTTGCGGTTTTACGGATAAAGGAGTTACATCACTTGAGAAGGAGCTGGGGAAAAAGCAGGATATTGACCTGGTAAAAAGCATGCTGAAAAGTAGGTTACAGGAGGTTTTTGATTTAGACTGGATAAAAGAATAACAGGATGGATAAAAGATGGGTGTTTCAGGAGAAAGGAGATCCTGCAGTTATTAAACAACTTGCAAAGGCTCTTGATGTGTCGGAGTCGCTTGCAATCCTTATGGTTCAGAGGAATATCACATCTCCGTTTGAAGCGGATGCTTTTTTTAATCCGAGTCTTGAGTACCTGCATGACCCATTTCTGATGAAGGATATGAACATTGCCGTAGACAGGATATCCACTGCAATAAAGAAGAATGAGAAGATACTCGTTTATGGTGATTATGATGTGGACGGTACAACTGCAGTTGCCCTCATGTATTCTTTTCTGAAGGACCAGTATTCCAATGTTGAATATTATATTCCCGACAGATATAAGGAGGGTTACGGTGTTTCATACCTGGGTCTTGATTTTGCCTACCAGAACAACTGCAAGGTGGTTATCACTCTCGATTGCGGTATTAAGGCTGTGGACAAGGTTAAATATGCCAGGACGAAGGGACTTGATGTCATTATCTGCGATCATCATTACCCGGGCGATGAGATACCCAAAGCGCTGGCAGTGCTTGACCCGAAACAAGCATCCTGCAACTACCCCTATAAAGAACTGTCAGGATGTGGAGTGGGATTCAAGCTTGTTCATGCTTATTCAAGGGTGCATGGCACACCTTTCAGTGAAATATCCCATTACCTCGACCTGGTTGCTGTGAGTATTGCATCCGATATTGTGCCTATTACGGGAGAAAACCGTGTCCTTGCCTATTTTGGATTGAAGCAGCTGAATGAGTCTCCGCGTACCGGCCTGAAAGAGATAATAAAGGAATCGGAAGTATCGAGGCTACTTACCATCGAAGACGTGGTTTTTAAAATTGGCCCCAGGATTAACGCCGCGGGAAGAATGGAAACGGGCAGCAAGGCTGTGGACCTTCTTGTTTCCCATGATACAAAGCTTGCAAACGGAATCAGCAAGGAGATCAATAATTTCAATATAGAACGGCGCAGCGTCGACCGCATTATTACAACCGAGGCCATGCGTATGATCTCAGAAGATCAGGGGAAGGTAAATTCGAAGACTACCGTGCTTTTTAATCCGTCATGGAAAAAAGGAGTGATTGGGATCGTTGCTTCAAGGTTGATTGAAACATATTACCGTCCCACAGTGATCCTTACTGAATCGAATGGTTTTGCGACAGGATCAGCAAGATCGGTACAGGGGTATGATCTTTACCAGGCTATCGAGTCATGCAGCGATCTGCTTGAGAGTTTCGGCGGACATATGTATGCAGCGGGTCTGACACTGAAAAAGGAGAACATAAAACCATTCATGGAACGGTTTGAACATTACGTTAGGAGTACCATTACTGAAGATCAGCTTGTCCCCAGGATCTTTATTGATACTGAACTCTCGTTCTCTGAAATAGATGAGGAGTTCTTCAGGGTAATGAGCCAGTTCCAGCCATTCGGCCCGGAAAACATGTCACCTGTTTTTGTATCACGGAACGTGTCAGACACCGGTTCCGGGCGCATGGTAGGATCAAGCGGGGAGCACCTGAAACTTGAGCTTTGCCAGGAATCATCCGGTCAGAAGAACTTACCGGCAATAGCCTTCAGCCAGGCAAATCATTTCGAATTCATTAAGGGCGGACATCCCTTTGATATTTGTTATTCCCTGGAAATGAACGAGTTCAGGGGCAACAGGAATCTCCAGCTTAACATAAGGGATATTAAAACACCGGATTCATGACATGATCACAGAATATCCTTGCTCTCAGATTTCAAATTAGTAAGGAGGCTCTCTTTAAGACGGGATAAATATCAGAAACGGACCCGGAACTGGATTTTCAACTCATCTCTGGAATCAGTTGATACGTTGCCTGCAGCAAGGGAAGTAAGCCCGTACTTCACTCTCAGCTCGGCAAAATCAGCAATCTCCCATTTCGCCATAATGTAGCTCCGGCTGCCTGTGCCGGATAATGCCGGGATACTGAAACTGTATAAGATATCGTTCTCATATGTATAGATCCTTGCATCCCAGCTCATTATATTGAAAATACAGAATCGTGTCCAAAGGGATAAGGGGATGGTCCTGAAACGGTAATTAAGATCCTGCAAAAGCAACATTCCGTGACCTCCTCCCGGGTCCGCAGTTTTGATGTCAGTTCGGGTTTTAAGGGTCAGGTTCCCGGTCGGTGAATAAGCAGCAGAAGCTTTCAGCCATTTCGTGGTCAGTGTCCTATGACCGGGGATACTGTTGTCTGATTGATTGTCTGTCATAGTAATTCTGTTACTGTATGAGGCTTCCAGAATAAGGTTCTCCCCGGGAAGATACCTGATCCTCACCTCCTGTCGTTTCCCCTGCGTGGGTGAGCTGCACCGGTATTTCAGCCACGGGAATGAATAGACATCACCACCTGCACTAATGAATAGATGTTTAGCTGCTTCGAATGTAAAATTAGCTAACATGCCCTGCTCGTTGCCTGTAGTTGAATTATTCCCCGGTCCCCGTCCGTGAAGACTTATATAACCGGCCTCATAATATCTGTACAGTATGTTTACAGTAAGCCTGTCGGACGGACGTAGCTTAACTCCCTGCACGACGGCATACCTGTTTTTATCATTTAATGAAAATTCGCCGTAAAGTAAGATCCTGTTGAGGAGGCTGTTGTAATGAACAGAATATACATTGTTCCGTTTCCCCTGAAAATCTGCCGGATCCTGGAAATTATTGTCTGAAGAACTGACCGGCAGCGATAGCCGGCTGCTGATAAGTTCAAGCCCGATCCTAAGATTTTTAAGATTGTATGAGGCACTTGCCCCTGTTAAAGTCTCGGAAACTGCATCCTTTTTTTGCAATAGTGAATAGGTATTATGGAGTCCTGCTTTATAGAAATTTGTCACATAACTTTCAGAAGTTCCTGTTATTGAATTTATTGTAGCGTCTATATATTTCCTGGAATAGAAAAGGCTTATATCAATATTTTTAAAACCAAATTCAGCAGCGATCCCTCTGAAGAAATTGTTTTCATCGGTTGATGTATAAGGTCTGATCTCGTCCCTGGCCGTCATGTAATCCGGTGAAATGGGTGTAAGTGCTGTTCTGAATCCGGTATTAATGCCTGTCCCCTGGCCAAAGCGGGCAGAATAATCACCTGCAATCATCTTACGTATGATACCATTACCTGCATATGCAAGGTGGGCAGACAAAAAATCCGGAAGCGGTGGAGTCCCTGCCAGCAGCTTCTCCCCGGGATCTTTCTCAGCCGTCAATCCGCCTGCAAGAGGTCCGGCTGAAAAACTGTATTTTGTAAGTATTCTCCATTGTGTGCCCAGTGATGAGCTATCATGTTCTCCCGGTTTTACAGACAAATTGGTCAGGAGAGTATTTCTCCACATGGTCCGGTCTGGATGGATGTCCGGTATTTTATCCAGGACAATAAACGGGATCATCATCTCGACTGTCTCCCTGTCAAATCCGGGGATATTTGCAAGTTCATAGATGGAGACAATCTTTCCGGTTGTCCTTGTATAGTCTTCCACTGCCTTAATCTGGAAGTCGGAAAGGAAGAAAAGACGTGCCATATCATTCCCGGATGTTGAATTAAGGTTAACAGGATTTTCTGCCAGGTCATAAAGTCTTTCCAAATAAACTGAGACAGCATGCGGATCGGTATCGTCGGCTGCCAGCTCCTCCGCTGCAGAAGTGATTATATCAGGAAGTCTTATCTCCTGACTGATTGCCTGAGATGTGACCAGTAAGAATAATATTCCTGAATATAGTTTATACATTTTTCTGTGTAACTCCGGGTCTCCCCTGTGACACTTTCTGTAAGTTCTTCAATATAAGTTGATTGTAATATCTGTTCCTCCCTTTGCCGTTGCCTGCTCTGGTTATAATAATCATGTTAATGGATTTTGAAGATTACTGATACGGATGAAGTCACTCCAAGCTTATCATGAGTTTTGAAGCCAAGGTCAACTTTGGCAAATTTTGTTTCATATCCCAGTCCGAAGCTGAATGAACTATTGGTCGTACTGAATCCGCTTCTGAGCCAGAGCCTGTTGGCAGCCATATATTCGAAGCCACCGCTTAAATTCAGATTGTTCTGTGTACTCATTTCCGCTTCAATACCTGCAAAAAGTATCTTGCTGATATCAAGACCAGCCCCTATCCTGAGGTTTGAAGGCATATAGCTTTTTCTGATTGAATTCGGAAGTGGATTGAACAGATGAATGCCAAGCCTTATCTTATCATCCGGGAGAATAATCAGACCCATTTCAAAGGTTACAGCCTGGTTGTTGTCATACTCACCGTAGGTCCTTTCTGAATAATAATCGACCTGTAGCCCTGCAGCAATGGATTCCGACAGCTTCATCCCGCATGCCAGACCTGTCATATAACGTTTATAATCAGTATATCCGAAGTCGGAATAAACGGTTCCCAGGGATGCTTTTCCTGCTGGTATTGAAAGGGCAGCGGACCGGGTACCCAGTTCATTAAGCATGAATCTGTTCTCATAGTTTATCCCGAAGGAAAAGGTCTTGTTATATGCCAGGGATGCCTGGTTATGGAAGGATGCCCAGAAGCCTCTGTTCATGATGCAAACGTATCCCATTCCTGCTTCACCAGCTCCCGCAGCAGGGCGAAAAGGATCACCGCAGCATGCAGGTAAGGAGAATAAGATAAGTATGACAGAAACAGGTATTTTCAGCAGCGAGCTCAACCGTTTCAAATTTGTACTACAAGATACAAATAAAAACGAAACAGTACTATGGTAGCAACAATAAAATTTCCTTAGTGTGCAAGTTCTTTTGTTTTTTAGTTACACAGAGACACAGAGACACAGAGATAAACAGTGGCAGTAAACTAATTAGTTTTGTATTGATATTTTACAGCTTTCAGTTCCTCGTTGGCCTGAACGATCTTCTTCTTTAGGGATGTCTTGTAATTCAGTACCTCATTCATAATTTCCTGGTCACTTGTTGCCAGTATCTGGGCAGCAAGGATCCCTGCGTTCTGGGCAGCATTGATGCCTACTGTGGCAACAGGTATCCCGGGGGGCATCTGGAGTATCGACAGTATGGAATCCAGTCCTTCGAGTGAAGCTTTAACAGGTACACCTATAACCGGAAGAGGGGTCATGGAAGCAATTACACCAGGGAGATGAGCTGCCATTCCTGCAGCGGCAATTATGACCTTTATACCCCTGCTTTCCGCGCCTTTTGCATATTTTTCCACCTCATCAGGCGTTCTGTGTGCCGACAGGGCGTTCATCTCAAAAGGAATCCTGAAATCATTCAGTATCTGTGCAGTCTTTTCCATAACAGGCAGATCGGATGTGCTGCCCATTATTATGCTTACTTTCGGTTCCATTTAAAATTATTTAATTTAACTTGCTGGTCAGGACAAAAATAAGGTATATTTTCATATTTTCGCACCGGCTAACAGTCCAAAATGAGCCATTATGAAAGAAATCCGGATACTTGACAGGAAGTTCAGGGAAATGATCCCGGGGAATAAAATTCAGGAGAGAATCGGAGAGATGGCGGTACAGATAAATAATGATCTATGGGAAGATGAAGTGGTGTTCCTTGGAATCCTTAACGGGGCATTCCTTTTTGCAGCCGACCTCTTCAGACGTATTGACTTTCAGGCAAGGATATCATTTGTAAAACTCGCATCCTACGAAGGGACCAGTACATCGGGAACAATTAAAGAACTTATAGGGTGGAATGAAGATATAAAAGGTAAGACAATTGTTATTGTCGAAGATATTGTGGATACAGGGCATACCCTGGAAAGGATTGTAGATGAGCTTATTATGAGGAAGGCAGCAGATATAAAGGTAGCTACTCTGCTGTTTAAGCCCGCTGCCTATACAAAGGAGATTATCCTTGATTACGTCGGATTCGAAATTCCCAACGATTTTGTTGTCGGATGCGGTCTCGACTATGATGGTTATGGCAGGAATCTGTCATCAGTATACACTTTGATGAGCTGAATTATTTTTTATGGCTCTGGAGCATAAAATATTTTGTTACAAGGGAATGGATCAGATCCTTCCCGTGAATTTATAATTTTATTTATTTTATCATGTATAATATTTTGATTTTTGGCCCTCCCGGCTCGGGTAAGGGTACGCAGTCTGTTAAGCTGGCAGACAAATTCAATCTTGTGCATCTTTCAACAGGCGATATGCTTCGTGCAGAAATTGCATCGGGTACCGAACTTGGTAAAAGAATGAGTGTTATTATGTCGAAGGGAGAGCTGGTTCCCGATGAGGTTGTTATTGAGATGATTGCAAATAAGATTGACAGCAGTAAAGGATCAGCCGGATTCCTTTTTGACGGCTTTCCCCGTACCGTTGCCCAGACCGTATCCCTTGAGAATATGCTCAAAGAAAGGGGCATGAAGATAGATAGAATGCTGGTTCTCGAAGTGGACCATGAAGAGCTGGTTAAGAGGCTGATAGCGAGGGCTGAACTTTCAGGCAGGCCAGATGACAGGGATCCTGCCGTTATTGAGAACAGGATTGATGTATACAGGGAGAAAACAGAACCTATCATTAATTATTGTAATAATAAAGGTATATACCGGCCCGTAAATGGTATGGGATCTATTGAAGACATATTCGGGCGACTTTCGGCCCTGATGAATAAGCTAATGTAAAATTTTTTGTGTAAGGTCTCTCTAAGTTACGCAAAGTGCCACGGAGCTCCATAACTCATGAAATTGCCGGGACAGGAGTTCAGAAGACCTCAGAGTTAATACTTACCTATGTCGGGATCGAACTTTGTAGATTATATTAAGATATACTGCCGCTCAGGAAACGGGGGAGCAGGATCGGCTCATTTCCGCCGGGAGAAGTTTGAACCCAGGGGAGGTCCGGACGGTGGTGACGGGGGAAGAGGCGGACACATTATCCTGAAAGGTAATGACCAGATGTGGACCCTGTTACATCTTAAATACCAGCGTCATATATTTGCAGGAAATGGAGAACAGGGCGGAAGGCAGCAATCCACAGGAGCCGATGGGAAAGATGTTGTGATCCAGGTTCCGCTGGGAACAATTGCCAAAAACAGCGAAACAGGCGAAATGCTATTTGAAATAACCGGAAACGGAGAGGAGAACATACTGGCCAGAGGAGGCAGGGGAGGATCGGGCAATGTGCATTTCAAATCATCTACCAACCAGACACCCAGGTATGCACAACCGGGAGAACCAGGAAAGGAGACAGAATTCATTCTTGAACTGAAGATCCTTGCAGATGTGGGCCTGGTGGGATTCCCGAATGCAGGTAAATCGACCTTGCTTTCCGTTGTTTCGGCAGCAAAACCCAAAATTGCCGACTACGCATTCACAACACTCGTACCAAACCTGGGTATTGTAAGTTACCGGGATGATAAATCTTTTGTTATGGCAGATATTCCCGGTATTATTGAAGGGGCACATGAAGGGAAAGGCCTTGGAATAAGGTTTCTCAGACATATTGAAAGAAACTCCATGCTGCTCTTTATGATACCTGCCGATAGTAAAAACATCAGGGAGGAATATGAGATACTGGTTAATGAGTTAAAAATGTATAATCCCGAAATGCTTGATAAGAAGCGCGTTATGGCTATATCAAAATCAGATATGCTCGATGAGGAACTTATAGCTGAGATACGGAATGATCTGCCCGATGTTCCCAGGATATTCATATCTTCTCTTACCGGACAGGGTATTGTAACACTGAAGGATATGATCTGGAAAGTACTTAATTTTGATTAACTTAATATGCTATGTTGGAAAGACTTGATCAGCAGCTTTTTCTCTTTCTGAATTCGCTTTACTCACCTTTTTGGGACCAGGTTATGCATACTATCAGCGGAAAAGTTATCTGGGTGCCTCTCTACCTGGCTATTATTATATTTCTCGGTATAAAGTACAGAAGAAAATTCCTTATAATTGTACTTTTTATCATTCTGGCTGCAACACTGGCCGATCAGATTTCCGTACACCTTTTTAAAAATCTCTTTCAACGATTGCGTCCATGTCATGAACCCGCCCTTATTGGAATGGTGCACCTCTTCGATGGTGAGTGCGGCGGAGAATTCGGATTTGTATCTTCTCACGCCACAAACTCATTTAATGTTGCTCTTCTAAGCCTTCTTTTCATAAGGAAGAAGTGGTTCACAGTTGCAATAATACTATGGGCGTCGATAATAGGATACAGCAGGATATACCTTGGAGTGCATTACCCCGGGGATGTGATCTGCGGTGCACTGCTGGGCGCTTTTATAGGATGGAGCATGTATAAACTTTATACCTTGACTGATAATAGGATACTTGTAAAAAGGGCCTATTTTAATTCCCCGGCAGGACATCTCCCACCAACTCCTGAGGGTGGTTAGTATCCGGTATTGTTTACCTCCAGGATTATGCTGCTTA
The DNA here is from genome assembly GCA_964415855.1 of uncultured Rikenellaceae bacterium. Lineage (GTDB taxonomy): Bacteria > Bacteroidota > Bacteroidia > Bacteroidales > VadinHA17 > LD21. The sequence continues at coordinate 5,481 of CAYQBZ010000013.1, read as the reverse complement.
TAAACCTCGAATCGACCGATCCGTTCTTCAATCTTGCAGTTGAGGAAATCTTGCTGAAGAGCAGCAATGAGGAATATCTTATACTGGGAATAAATTCACCGTCAGTGATTATCGGCAAGCACCAGGTCGCGCACAGAGAGACAGATACACGATTTGTCACTGAGAATAATATCCCTGTTATAAGAAGACTATCGGGTGGTGGCACAGTATTTCATGATACAGGTAACCTCAATTTCACATTTATCAGGCAGAGTGAGGTCGGGAAGCAGGTGGACTTCAGAAAATACACCAGGCCTGTTTTGGACTTCCTAACGGCAATTGGAGTTGATGCCAGACTAGAGGGGAAAAGTGATCTGAAGGTGAACGGCCTGAAAATTTCCGGTAATGCCGAACATGTCCACAGGAACAGGGTACTGCATCATGGTACTCTTCTTTTCAGTGCATCCATGCCGATGCTGAGTAATTCAATAAGGAAAGACACATCATGCTACTCCTCCAGGGCGGTAACATCTAATCCTGCTAAGGTGACAAATCTTGGAACTATGCTGCCGTCATTTGACAATATAGAGACCTTCAGAACGGAGATGATGAGATTCCTTTCCGGCAACCTCCCGGCATCTGTTCCCTGTCAGCTTTCACAAACGGAAAGAGAACAGGCTGAAAATCTTGCAGCTTCAAAATATAAGACGTGGGAATGGAACCAGGCCTATGGTCCTGAGTATACATTCAGCAATTGTTTCACTATCAATGAGAAAAAACATTCATGTTCAATTTTTGTGAAAGACGGTATAATATGTAATTTTTCCCTTGAAGGAAGTGAAGAGATGGAGGCTGCTTCACGGACTCTTACAGGTTGCAGGCATATGGTCCGGGATGTTCAGCAGGTATTAAACGATCATAATGTTCTAAAAGATGAAGAAGAGGTTTATAACTTTTTTTAAGTTCCGGTAATTTATAGAAAAGGATAATATTAAGCTCCGTGCACCTCGGTGAATTCTCTGTGCAGGTTCTTAATATTGTAAACAGAATATCAGATAGATTTGCATGGTTGAATTTTAACAGGATTCCGGGAATGAATATTATTATATCAGTTATTGTATGGCTTATTGGCATTTGCTTTATAACAATACTTTTTCCCCTGACCTTAATAGTATGGCTGATCGTTTTTCCATTTGACAGGGAAAAGGTTATTGTTCACTGGTTACTTGTTTATCAGAGCATTCTGTTGGTACGTATTGTACCAATTTGGAGATTTAAGAAGGAGGGTATGGAAAAAGCAATCAGGGGTACCACATATGTCATCATTTCAAACCATCAGTCGATACTGGATATCCTTCTTTTGAACGGCATACGACACAGGTTCAAATGGATCTCCAAAATTGAAAATAAAAGAGTCCCGGTTCTTGGCTGGTACCTGAGTATGGCGGATTATATTACGGTAAACAGGGGTGATGAAACCAGTAAGGCTGAGATGCTGGCCAATTCGCTTGATTGCCTGAAGAGGGGGATCTCTGTTGTGATATTCCCTGAGGGGACACGATCTGCTGACAGGGAGATAGGCTTCTTTAAGAGGGGGGCTTTCCATCTGGCCATTGAGGCTGGAGTGCCTATATTGCCGGTTGTTCTTGACGGGACAGGTGAGATCCTGGGAAAGCATGGTCTTATATTCCGGAGCGGTCATACAATAAGGCTCCGGGTACTGGATCCTGTGTTACCATCTTCATTCACCGGCATTCCTCCTGAAGATCTGGCACTGCGATTCTCGTCACTTTTCAAAAAGGAATTATTATTATTAAGGAATAATTGCTGAAAAGAAATATTATCATTTGCAAGTTTTTAGCATTTACTAAAATTTACTATTTGCTGAAATTAAGCATTTGCTACAAATAACTATTTGCAAATTAATGACAGGCTAAATACAGGATGAGAAATGACACATAGTCCATCATACAGGCGGATCCTGAGCAAAATGGGTTACTATGATTACCAGAATGGACTGATATACAGGCACCTGAGCCAGGCAGGAGGATGGGACAGCCATCTTAAGAAATGCAGGAGCTTCATACGAAGGGCAATTAAACTTGTCAGACCTGATAAGGTAACTGTCATTGGAAGTGGCTGGTTGCTGGAACTGCCTATTGCTGAGATGATTGAAGATATAAGAATGGTAAGGCTGTTAGATATTGTCCATCCGCCGGATGTGATAAAACAGACTGGTAATCATGGGAATATCGAGCTGCAGGAAGTTGATCTGACAGGCGGTTTAATAAATGAGGTCTGGGAAAAAACCGGGAGATACAGGATTTTTAATAAACTGCGATCCCTCGAAAATATAACCATACCCGAATTTATTATCGAAGATGATCCCGGACTGGTAATATCGCTTAACCTTCTGACTCAGCTTGAATCGCTTCCTGCGGAATTCCTGAAGAAAAGAACAAAGATCAATGATGAGGAGTTCCTGAGGTTCAGGACTGATATCCAGAAGAAACATGTTGATTTCCTGAAAAAGCATAAATCTGTCCTTATATCCGACCACACCGAGATATTTACCGGTAAATCAGGTGAAATTGAGTCAGTAAAGACTCTGCTAACTGATCTGCCGGATGGCATGATGAAAGAAGAGTGGAACTGGGAATTTGACATGAAAAATGTTGATTACTATAATAAAAAAAGTTCAATGCAGGTTGTTGCATTATTAATATGAAGATATGAGCAGCGAATATTTGACAGGAGAATACCGCTCAGCTGTAGATAAGTTCCTTGACCTGTTAAGGAGGGAAGAACGCATTCTCATATTCCTTTCGGTAATACGCTTGCTGTGTTTCATAGGAGGAATTATACTCATCTGGTCCGGATATAACATAAGCCTGACTGCAGGTTCTGCTTTCTTAATTATGGTGGCAATGCTGTTCTTTTTCCTGCTGCGGATATATTCAAACCATGCCGACAGGAAGATCCTATTTGAGAACCTTGTTGAAATAAACAGAAATGAGATTGCAGCCCTGTCAGGTGATATATCAGCTTTTGAACCCGGTAATTCATTCATAGACCCGGGCCACGATTTCTCAAATGATGTGGATCTGTTTGGTAAGGCTTCTCTATTTCAATACCTGAACAGAACAGCTACAGGTTATGGGCGCGATATTCTTTCAGGCTGGCTGTCAGATCCCTATGGACTTTCTGCAGAATTAAACCAACGGCAGGATATAATAAAGGAGCTTTCCGGCAAAACAGCCTGGAGGCAGAATTTCCTGGCCGAGGGTATGAAAAAACCCCTTGAAAAAAAAGAGATAACGGGTCTTCTCGGTTGGCTGGGAAGTGATATGCAGCAGAGATCATCTTTGTTGAAAAAAATATTGCTTTATCTCCTTCCGGCGGCTTCCTCCTTATCATTCATTCTTCTTGTGACAGGAGACTTACATTATTCCGTTTTTACATTTTCTGTACTCATAAATCTGTTTTACATAACCACAGGACTAAAAAGTACAAACAGGATTCACAATATATTATCAAAAAAGTACAACTTTCTGACCTCTCTTAATATTCTCCTTAAGTCATTTGAGAATGAGACTTTTAACTCTCCGGCTTTAAATAATATAAAGTTGAATATAGCCGGTGAAACCAACTCAGCATCTGTTTCCGTAAAAAAGCTGGGCCGTCTTATACAATCGTTCGATACCAGGATGAACATGCTTCTGGGAGTTGTCCTGAACGGCATGTTCCTCTGGGACTATCATTGTATCATCAGGCTCGACAATTGGAAACATGAGTATAGGGAGCTGCTTCCCCGCTGGCTCGATATGCTGGGAGAGGTCGATGCTTTCATAAGCCTTGGTAATTATGCTTACAACAATCCGGATTTTGTCTACCCGTCTCTGTCTTCCAGCGGGAAAATATTCTCGGCAAGGGATCTCGGACATCAGCTTATAGAAAAGGAAAAAAGAGTATGTAATGATTTTACTCTCGGGCGACCAGGCATGGTTTGTATAATTTCCGGCGCCAACATGGCAGGGAAGAGCACTTTCCTCAGGACAGTGGCTGTAAACTATATTATTGCTATGACAGGAGCACCTGTTTGTGCAGCGGAGATGAGTTTTACACCCAGGAGAATTTTTACAAGCATGCGCACAACAGATTCCCTCCCGGATAACGAATCATATTTCTATGCTGAATTAAAGAGGCTGAGAATTCTTAAGATAAAAATTAAAAAGGGCATACCACTCTTCTTTATCCTTGATGAGATACTTAAAGGAACAAATTCTGCTGATAAGAGCCTGGGGTCAAAGCTATTCCTAAGAAAGCTTGTCGAGCTTGGAGGTACAGGACTGATTGCGACACACGACACATCGCTGGGTGAGCTGGAATCGGAACACCCGTCAGCAATTTTTAATAAATGCTTTGAGGTTGAGATCGATGGCGGGAAGATCCGTTTTGATTATGTTTTACTGGATGGGATTACTCATAAGATGAATGCGGCCTTCCTTATGAAACAGATGGGGATACTTGATTGAAAGCAGCCATTTATCAACATTTCCAGTGTCTCTGTAATTACCAATTAATCAGATAAATATTTTTTATCCTGACATTTTGCGTCTTTTTAAGTGATAAAAATCAACCTGATTGTTGAAAAAATGAGAAAGCGCGGCTCCCGGAAATAGTTATATTTGCGCAAAATTCTGCAAAATGTCAGTCGGATATTCTGAAGAGCATATTAAAACCCTTGAGTGGAGAGAACATATCCGCTTAAGACCCGGGATGTACATCGGCAAGCTGGGTGATGGATCCTCGCAGGACGACGGAGTATATGTTCTTCTAAAAGAGGTCATGGATAACGCCATGGATGAGTTTATGATGGGGTATGGGAAGAAGATAGACGTCACCATAGCCGGAAAAGAGGTAAGAGTAAGGGATTACGGACGGGGGATACCTCTCGGGAAGGTGCTCGATGCTGTGGCAAGAATGAATACCGGTGCCAAGTATGACTCAAAGGCATTTAAGAAATCGGTAGGACTGAACGGAGTAGGAGTAAAAGCCGTCAATGCTCTGTCAAGCTCTTTCATAATAAGGTCCGTCAGGGACGGGCAGGTAAAGGTAATTGAGTTCGATCATGGAGTTACCCTTAAAGACCATCCGCTGGAAACCACAGATGAAGATAACGGTGTTGAGGTAATATTCCAGCCTGATGAAGAATTATTCGGCAACTATTATTATATATCGGAATACGTGGATTCCATGCTAAAGAACTACGTATACCTTAACGCCGGACTTGTAATCAATTTCAACGGTAATAAGTTCTTCTCACGCAACGGACTGGCAGATCTCCTTTACGAAAACATGAGTAAAGAGGGACTTTATCCGATTGTACATATTAAGAACGGTGATATTGAATTAGCGTTTACTCACGGGCTGCAGTATGGTGAAGATTATTACAGCTTTGTAAACGGGCAGAACACCACCCAGGGAGGTACGCATCTGACT
>CAYQBZ010000012.1:575-18553 GCA_964415855.1 uncultured Rikenellaceae bacterium | reverse complement strand
TCATATGAGGTGAAGTTTTTTTCAAGGCCATGATCATAATAAATCATGCTGGTGATCCCGTCAAATCTGAATCCGTCAAATTTGTACTCTTCTAGCCAGTACCGGCAATTGGAGAGAAGAAAGTGAATAACATTATCCTTTCCATAATCGAAGCACAAAGAATCCCATGCTCTGTGGTTCCTCCTGTCGCCGGCATGGAAATATTGTCCGGGAGATCCGTCAAAGAGCCCAAGCCCCTCGTTTACATTCTTAACCGAGTGTGAATGCACAAGATCCATTATTACCCTTATTCCTGCCTCATGAGCGGTATCAACAAGCTCTTTAAGATCTTCAGGGGTTCCGAACCGCGATGAAGCAGCGAAGAAACTTGAAACGTGATACCCGAATGATCCGTAGAAGGGATGTTCCTGGATCGCCATCAACTGTATGGTATTATAACCCGACCTGATGATTATCGGGAGGACCTTTTCAGTGAATTCACGATAAGTCCCGGTTTTTTCTTCGATGGTGGCCATACCGATATGGGCTTCATACACCAGTAAAGGAGCGGGAAGTGTAATAAAATCATCAATCTTCCACTTATATGATAATTCGGGTTGCCAGACCTGTGCACTAAAGATTTTTGTCTTATCATCCTGCACCAGGCGGTTGGCATATGAAGGAATACGTTCGCCATATCCTCCCTCCCAATGAACTGAAAGCTTATAGAGGTCCCCATGTTTCAACTTATCAGTTGGAAGGATTATCTCCCAGTCTCCATTTGAGTTGATTTTTTTCAAAATATACTCTTCCTTTTCTCTCCATCGGGTAAAAATTCCAATGATATATATACTTGTTGCATTGGGCGCCCACTCCCTGAATACCCACCTGTCTTTTTCCCTGTGCAAGCCATAGTAATAATGCCCCATTGCAAAATCCGATAATGAACCATCCTGAACCAGGTTCTTTTCCTTCGAAAGACATTTGTTTATTCGTTTGTCTATTATCCCGGTGAAGGGTTCCAGCCAAGGGTCAGATAAGTAAAAACTTTCCGGATTCATTAAACTGTCTTTATGAATATACTCTCCATAAAAGTACAAAACTAATGAATATATATACTCTTGTTGTAGACTGACGTGAATTCATAAAAAGTTATTAAACATAATTGCTGCTTCATTGAGACGATATCATTCAATCAGTAATTCGATTATTAACTTTATTAGTATAGTTTGAAATAATGTATTAAGTTCATTTGACCGGGATAGTAATAATTATTGATATTTTGACTATCTTTCATATTATTAATCATATTCTGGTTATCCCAGATAAAAATCTTTCAATAATGAAAATTGCATATATTGGAACATATCCTCCGAGGGAATGCGGTATTGCTACATTTACCAGGAATCTTTACGGATCTATGGTAGAGAACGATAACGAAGGGAAAGATTCAGTTGAGGGATTCATTGTAGCCATGAACGATCATGATCAGACTTACGACTATCCCGAGGAAGTAAAAATTACTATAAGGCAGGAGCATCAGCGGGATTATTTAGCTGCTGTAAAATTCATAAATCTGAGTGGCGCTGACCTTTGTATTCTGGAACATGAATTTGGTATATTCGGGGGGCAGAATGGTGTGTATATTCTTCCTCTGCTCCATCGGCTCGAAGTTCCGCTGATCGTTACTCTTCACACAGTTATCAAGACTCCTTCCTATAATGAAAAAGCTGTATTGGTGCAGATATGCAAAATGGCTAACAAAATAGTAGTAATGAGCCATAAAGCAATTGAATTTCTCAAAACTATTTATAAGGAAGATAAAAGGAAAATTGTATATATTGAACATGGTGTTCCTGATATTCAGTTCAGCCAGATCCAGGCCAAGAAGGAGTTCAATGTCGAAAACAAAAAAGTGCTGCTTACTTTTGGTTTTATCAGCCGTAATAAAGGGATTGAGACGTTAATAAAAGCTTTACCGCAAGTTACAGAAAAACACCCCGACGTTTTATGCATGATTCTGGGCAAGACCCATCCCAATGTTCTACGGCATTCAGGTGAAGAATATCGTATTTATCTGCGTCAGCTGGTTAAAACTCTTAACCTTGGCAAACATGTTTTTTTCCTGAATGAATTTATCAATCAAAGAGAATTGTTTAAATATTTATTCGCATCTGATATATATATTACGCCCTATCTGAATGAAGCTCAGATAACCAGCGGTACTCTATCTTATGCAATTGGAGCAGGTTCAGCTGTAGTTTCTACGCCTTACTGGCACGCTACGGAATTATTGGCAGATGGAAGGGGGAGGCTTTTTGACTTCAATGACTCGGACGGTCTTTCAAATATATTAAATGAATTGTTGGATAATCCGGAAGTATTGAAAACACTCCGGGAGAATGCTTATACATATGGCAGAAAAATAACATGGCCAAAGACCGGCAGGAAATATGTCCTTGTTGCTGAAAAAGTTCTGACTGCTAAACCTTTATTGTCTGTAAAAAGGGAAACCATTCTTGATCCGCTTATTCTTCCTCCATTTTCACTCGCTCATATAAAAAGATTAACTGATGATACCGGGATCATTCAGCATGCAAATTTCGGGATTCCAAATTTAAAGGAAGGTTATTGTCTGGATGATAACGCACGGGCTTTACTGATGGTACTGATGGCTTACAGGCAAAAAAAGGATCAGCTTGCCCTTGATTTATTTCCTATTTATTTAAGTTATATCAACTATATGCAAAACAAGGATGGAACATTCAGAAATTTTCTCAGTTTCAGCAGAACTTATTTGGATGAAAAAGGTTCAGAGGATTCTTTTGGAAGAGCCATCTGGGCGCTTGGATACCTGCTTGGGAATGCTCCCAATGATGCCTATTATCAAAGTGGCAGTTTAATTTTCTTTAATGCGGCTCCTAATTTTGAGAAAATTAGATCAATACGGGGCGTAGCCTGCACTATTATTGGCATAAGCTATTATCTTAGAAACCATCCATCTGATGATTCAATGATAGAAAAATTAAGAAATCTTGCTTATTACTTGCTCAGGCAATATGAAGAGAGCAGTTCTCCTGACTGGAGATGGTTTGAGTCCCTTTTAGCTTATGATAATGGCATGTTACCAAATGCCCTGCTGCATTCTGCAGGAATACTTAAAGACAACAAGATTATTGAGGTAGCCATGGAATCCATGAACTTCCTGGCTGATATTACATTAAAAGATGGCTATTTATCGGTCATAGGCAATAAGGAATGGTACAGAAAAGGTGGTGTTCGTTCCAGGTTTGCCCAACAGCCGGTAGATGCCCTTGCCATGATATTAATGTTTTATCAGGCCTACCATCTGACAAAAGACAAGGAATACCTGAAAAAATTATTTAGTTGTTTCATGTGGTTTCTTGGAGAAAATGATCTCAGGATGAGTCTGATCGATTATGAAACCAAGGGTTGTTGCGATGGTTTTGAGAGTTACGGGGTTAACCGGAACCAGGGCGCAGAAAGTTCACTATCTTATTTGATCTCCCACCTGACTGTATTAAAAGCATTTGAGGAATTTTATGAATAAGTTTCTGACAAATGAAACTGTTTTTGAAATGGAAAGTAAATTATAGATCATGTTAATAAACAGATACCCCAATAATCCTGTCCTTACAAAAGATGATGTGCCATACCCGGTTGCCACTGTACATAACGCAGCGGTAGTTAAATTCAACGGCAGGTACGTAATGATCTTCCGGTCTCATAAACATAACGGACGGAGTATTTTGGGTAAGGCAGAAAGTGATGATGGATTTAATTTCAGGGTTGATAATGAACCTTTCATGATTCCCGCTGCCGAAGGTATGTTCGGGGAATATGAGGAGTATGGTATTGAAGATCCCAGGATTATTTTTTTGGATGGAGAATACCTGATTACTTACAGTGCTTATTCACGTCATGGTGTACGGGTTGGGTTGGCAAAAACCATTGATTTTAAGTCTGTTGAAAGGTTTTCGCTTATAACTGAAGCCGATTACCGTAATGTTGTCATCTTCCCTGAAAAGTTCGGTGGTTTATACGTTCGACTCGATCGTCCGCATTCTGAAATATCGCCCTGGTCAATATGGATTTCCTATTCTCCCGATCTTAAGTATTGGGGGGAATCAAAACTTATTATGAAGCCTGTTCAGTATCACTGGGATGAGATGAAAATCGGTCCCGGAGCTCCTCCGGTTAAAACACCAAGGGGCTGGTTAAACATATATCATGGAGTATTTCCTACCATGGACGGATGCGTTTACAGACTGGGTGCTGCATTGCATGAACTAAGAGATCCTTCGATAATAATTGCTGTTGGCGACGAATGGATTTTGCAGCCGGAGGAGATTTATGAAGTTACAGGGTATGTGCATAATGTAGTATTTTCCTGCGGTGCTGTTCCCGAAGAGGATGGGAGTATTAAAATTTATTGGGGGGGAGCAGATAAAGTGATGTGTGCAGGCACTGCCAACATAGAAGATATTGTTGATCATTGTCTGAATAAATCTAGAGCTGCATTGTAGAAACTGAAACAGGTAAAGCAAAAAGCAGTAAAACATACAGAATGATTATATGAGGATTGCAGTATTATCACCAGTTGCATGGAGAACTCCCCCCAGAAAATATGGCCCATGGGAGCAGGTTGCTTCAAATATCGCTGAAGGCCTTATTGAAAATGGACTGGACGTTACTTTATTTGCAACTGCTGATTCCATTACAAAAGGGAAGCTGGAATCTGTTTGTGAACATTCCTGGTCGGAAAACATGGAGCTTGATCCAAAAGTATGCGAGTGTCTTCATATAAGTAATATGATGGAGCAGGCAGATAAATTCGATATTATTCATAATAATTTCGATTTTCTTCCCCTTACCTATTCCCTTTTGATAAGAACACCAATGGTGACTACTATTCATGGTTTTTCTTCTCAAAAAATTTTACCCGTCTATAAAAAGTATAATGATACCGGCTTTTATGTGTCAATAAGCGATTCTGACCGCAGTCCTGAGCTTGATTATGTTGCAACAGTTTATAATGGCATCAATGTCGATGAATTCGCATTTTGCTCTGGATCAAAAGATTATCTGCTTTTTTTTGGCAGGATCCATCCCGAAAAGGGCACTTATGAATCCATTCAGATTGCAAAACGATCCGGCAGAAAAATAATCATTTCCGGTTTGATTCAGCATCAGGAGTATTTTGACAGTGAGATCAAACCATTGATTAATGACGATGATGTGGTATATGTTGGCAATTCAGGGCCAAGGGAAAGAGAAAAGCTCCTGGGTGAAGCTTATGCGCTGTTACACCCGATTAGTTTCGAGGAGCCTTTCGGGTTGAGCGTAGTGGAATCGATGCTCTGTGGAACGCCTGTTATTGCCTTCAACAAGGGCTCCATGCCTGAAATAATAATTGACGGGAAGACAGGGTTCCTGGTTAACACCCTGGATGATGCAGCAGACAAGGTACATGATATTAAATCTATTGACAGGAAATTTTGCAGGGATCATGCTGTCTCAAAATTTAGTCGTCAAAGAATGATTGATGGATATCTGGAAGTTTACAGGTATGTACTTTCGAAACGTTCCAAACGGTTATAACAATTGCCGTTCTTCTTGTTACTCAGATGATGAGCCATCGGGGTAATTTCGCATCTTTTCAAAAAAAGGTGTCCTTTTTTCTTCAACACATTTTACTGCATAAATATAAAGTGCTGCGGACCACGTTTGCCAGTTTTGCCCCATGGCTTTGCCGTCCTGTGCTTTATGCCATTCATTAAATCCGAAATCAATATCTCCGTTATTTGTAGTTTTTATAAGCCGGGTAAGAGCCATGAGTTTTTGCCCGGCCAGTTTGTATCTTTTAGCTGCCACCAGTGCTGATATATAGAGACCGCATGTAAATGGCCATATACCCCCGTTATGATATTCGCCAGGGTTATTATATATTGAGTAACGAATCCGCCAGTCAGGGTCTTCAGGTTTAATATAAGGGAGGAAATTAGGTGGCAGATCAACAGCCAGTTCACCTTTTTCCCTCATATTTGCACACTCCTCTTCGATCCAGGAAATCATTGCTGAAGCACGAGTGGGGGAAGCTAATCCTGAAAGTATGGCTAGGCTGTTGCCAAGCAGATCGAACCTTTCGCTGCTGTAAATTTTATATGACCATAATGCGTAATAGGGTTTGTGTTTTACAACAAGACCTTCATGGACATGACGGTGCATACTTCCTCCTGTTATTGTGAACCTGCTCATTTCGTCGTGCACCCTGTCTGCTTTATCATTCTGATTCAGGAGTCGCAGATAGCTGTATACAAGAGTATTCACAAACAAGCCATATCCCATCACCCATTGTTCATCGCGCCAGTCACTTGTAGGCTGTTGTGCCACCAGGTATCTATCGGCAGGGCTTTGAAATTCCATCCATTTCAGGGCTTTAGCGACCGCGTTTTCAAGATAATCGTGCTCCCCAGATATCTTTCTGAGAATGGACGCACCCAATAAAAACAGAGGAGTTGAATCACTGGATCCCCGGTCCTCCTTGTCATGTACCAGAGAAGGGATATGTCCCCGTTCAGTCTGGTTCTGGGCCAGGGTTTCCAGTACTTTCCTTATGCTTGCTATAAGTTTCTGATTCCCGGAGACAGCAATTCCAAGGATGGAAAACATCAGATCCCGGGTATATGGCTCGGGATACCCCCAGCCTGCGGTGCGCGGAAGCCCATGGAATGGTCCGTGGGCATTATGAAGCAGCACTTCGAGAGCTGCTTTTTCAGCCTCTCTGATTTCTTCCCAGTCTGAATTTTCCATGGATTTAAGGGATCAGGATATTCCCAGTTTATCGTTTATAATCTGAACAAATCGTTTCGCTATTACCCTGTAGTCGAAGTTTTCAACCACCCTCTTCCTTCCGGCTTTACCCATTTTTTTACGTAATGCAGCATCTGTCAGAAGATCCATAAGATAGTTGGCAATATCATGGACACTTGCACGGTAATCAACGGTTCTTGGATTATTAAATACCACCCTGTGGTTATCTTCAAAACCAGACTCATCACCAAGGATCACTTCGTTAACATCAATTCTCTGTGCTATATTTGCCAGCAGAGCGGTTTCTCCATGAACAAGAGTATCCAGCATTCCCATGGCATTAATACTTAATACGGGCTTTTCACAGGCTCCGGCTTCCACCTGTGGCATTCCGAAGCCTTCAAGTCTGGATGGTGCAGCATATATATCGCAGGCGCCTATAAGGTAGGGCATGAAGTTACGTGAAATGATGTTTGTTGTATAGACGACATTTTTTTCAATGCCCAGGTGTGTTGCTAATTCCAGGTCAGAAAGGTTTTGAAGCTTTGTCCGTGGCTGGGGCCATACCTTACAAACATATTTCCAATCGGGTGCTTTATTATCAATAATTGAGAGTGCCTGCATCACCTCCTGGGCACCCTTGGAGGCGGCATCACCACCAATGGTGAGAATCATCAGCTGATCCGGCGAAACTCCCAGCGATTCTCGTACTGTGGAGATTTTAGGATCCTCCTTATCATAAGGTGCAAATGCATCTGTGTCGCAGCCAACAGGCAGAACCTCAATTATATCACCGTTTATTCCATCGCGAATGTACATTTCCTTCACCCAGTTTGATGTTACCATAATAAGCGGCAGAGCATTCAACACCTCATGGTAGTTAGCGATATAACCGTCGGCAACCAGCCATGGTACAGGTTGAACACCATATCGTTGCGGATGGAGTACCAGATGGGGTGTATGTCCCCAATAACCAACACCTACAACAACATCCGGTTTAAACCATCGATAATACCATTCCTTCTCCTGTGCCGATTCGAAGTTAACAGCATGGCAATCAATTTCCATTTTAAGAAGGCCCTTGTATAACAGGTCACCCTGGGTGGTCAGCCCGCCAGGTGATGCGGGGTAATCATATAATAACAATACTTTCATGATGATAAAATTTTATGAGTATCAATACCATTTTTGAACATCATCAGGAGCTGAAAATTTCCAGAATGATTCAGCCTTTGGTGTTGTTTCAGCTTCAAAACTGTTTTTTTCAAATCCGTATATTTCTGTAATTATACTGTATTTCTTCTTCCATATCGGTTCCGGTAGTACATTGTATTCAGTAGCTGTTTCAATAGATCGTGGAAAGTAACTTTTACCACCGTCTTCATATGCAAAAATCCAGATTTCATCTGCAGATATTTTGCCTGACTGCCATAGTTTTATAACTGCTTTACCGGTTTCCTCATGTCTTAAATGTCTTGTATATTCACCGTCAGGACTGTGTGAAATAATAAGGTCATAGTGGCGTGTGGGTAACAGATTCAATATTGAATGTTTCAACTCATTTTCATCAACAGGATATTGTTCAGGCCCGTCATTAATATCACCCATTATTCCTTCGGCTCCTAAATACTTTAATGTTTTAAAAAACTTCGGGGCACGATCTCTATCTGTTCCCCTGCAGAGGGAAACGATAAAACAGTGCCAGGAAGGATGACTCAATATTGTTCCTCCTGCCCATAATGTTTCATCATCAGGATGAGCAACTATAACTGCAACTGATTTTGACTTTTCCCTCTCCAAAGGTGCTCCTATTCTGAGTTCTTAAGTTCTGCCAGCAGCTCTGATAAATTTACAGAGGCGTAAGTTGATGCACAGTCAGACATACCGTATGGGATAATCAGATTACCATTGTGCAACATTGAACCGCAAGAGTAGACCACGTTGGGAACATATCCTTCCCGCTCTTCCTCATTGGGAGACAATAAAGGGGTCTTTAACCTTCCGATTACTGTTTCCGGATTATCAAGGTCAAGCAACGATGCTCCGAGTACATATTCCCTCATGGGTCCTACTCCGTGAGTGATGACGAGCCACCCTTCCTTCGTTTCAATCGGGGAGCCGCAATTTCCGACCTGAATATACTCCCAGGGAAATTTTGGTGAATGAATGAGTTTAGCTTCACGCCAGATATTAATATTGTCAGAATAGGAGAGATAATTATTCACTCCATCTATACGGCATAGCATGGCATAGTTACCCTTGATCTTCCTTGGGAACAAAGCCATCCCTTTGTTCCTTGCAATCTCACCATGAAGTGTTAATGCTTTGAAATGGTAGAAGTTTTTTGTCTCGAGTATCTTCGGTAATATTGTTACCCCATCATAGGCTGTGTAGGTTGCGTAGTATTTTATTTCACCATTTTCTTCTTTAAATTTTACGAAACGAGCATCTTCAATTCCATTTTTCTCAGTTTCGGATGTTGGAAAAATAACTCTCTCAGAAATTGCTGAATCCATCGAGAAGTCCAGTTCATAATGGGATTTCGCCAGCCACATCATCTGGTCAATAAGTAATTTTTTGCTTGATGAAAGGTCGTGAGTTAATCGGGTTTCTTCCACTGCTCTCTTCAATTCACCATATGTAAAAGTGGCACCTAATTTTTCTAACACAAACACCGGAGAAATTTTGTTATTGAATTCACGCATTTCATCCAGATGCTTAATAAACGATTTTTTATTGTAAACATGCCTTTTTACTCTCTCTGCTTCTGCCAGCATTTTACCAACAGGTTCAAGGATCACATCACTGTTCTTATCAATAACTCCGGAACGAAAAACAATTGACGAAATATGGCCTTCACCGGTTGCCCTGAAACTAAAAATAAGTCTTTTCTCTTCCGGTCCTAATTCCGACTGATCCGGATCTTCTATGACAGAAGGATTGAAAAAAGCTGCAGCTTCAATTGAATACTCCATTGTAAAATATGAGCCTATAAGAGCTTTTCTCGATTTATCAATACTATCTTTCTCTATTTCAAGCTCTTTAAACAGATGGTCCAATTTATCTAAGTGAGTTTCAAATATTTGTGAAATATTCCTGTGACGCCTGGCATAACCTCTCAACACCTGACTTAATGATATACTTACCTCATTGTCAGACATTGCAAGAACATTCAGGATAATAGCTTTGCTCCTTTCGTCGGAAGTATACAGGAAACGTGCGATTACCCTGCTGGGATCAGGGAGGAACTTACAATCTTTTCTGGTCACTGCAATTTGCATAACCTCTGATTTTTCTTTGAAATTAAAATTTCATAAATGTAATATATTCAGAGAAAGTAAATAATAAAGTGATAAATAATTGTACTTATTTTCCAATTTCACGTAATATGATAAATAATTTGATTTTAATGTCTGGAGTTGATTATTAAAGATGTTCAGGTTTGGGATGCTAAAATTAACCGTCTTTATTACATTTGCAGACGGAATCTTAAGGGATGATAATTCATAATGGATATAATAACCTGAAATTTGTTACACCGGTTGTGACTATGGGTATTTTTGACGGTGTTCACCTCGGGCACAAAGCTCTTCTGGAAAGTCTTGTCTCAAGAGCATCTGATGTGCACGGCGAATCGGTTGTGATAACATTTTCGCCTCATCCCAGACTAGTCCTTGATAAAAAAAACAATGATCTTTCTTTTCTTACAACGATGGAGGAAAAAAAGATCCTGCTGCAAAATTCAGGGATAAACCACCTGGTAATAATAGAGTTTACCCTTAAGTTTAGCAGGATGGAAGCCTGTGATTTTCTTAAAGAGGTACTGGTGAAAAAGATAGGAACCAGACATCTCCTGATAGGCTTTAATCACCACTTTGGAAGAAAAGGGGCAGGCGATTTCAATACTATAAAAAAATGTGCTGATTCAAATAATTTCAAGGTTGAGCAGGTTGAGGGTCTGCTTGGCGAAGAGGGCGCGATAAGCTCATCGATTATTCGTGAGGCTTTATTATCCGCCCGTCTTGAAGCAGCAAACCGATGGCTTGGATACCCTTATTCTATGAAGGGGACAATTGTTGGAGGGAGGAAAATCGGCAGGACTATGGGATTTCCGACTGCAAATATTGAGCCTGAAGATAAGTTTAAACTTATTCCTGCTGATGGCGTTTATGCTGTTGAAGTTTACATTGAAGGCAACAGACACCCGGGCATGCTGAGCATTGGATCAAATCCTACCGTGAACCTTGACAGCAAGTCCAGAACAATTGAAGTAAATATCCTGGATTTTAACGGAGATATTTATGGCAGTGATATTTCAGTTGTCTTCAGGAAGAGGATAAGAGATGAAATAAAATTTGACAATATGGAACAGCTGGCTGAGCAGATGAAGCTAGACAAGCTGGTGGTTATGGGTCTGTTAAAGTAGAAAAAGGTTATAAAAATTTATTATCTTTGCACTTCTGAAAAATACTATAAATATGAATGTAACTGTTGATGCAATGCAATACCAGGTAAAGGATATATCTCTGGCCGAGTATGGCAGGAAAGAGATTGAAATAGCAGAAAAAGAGATGCCGGGACTGCTGGCATTGAGGAGGAAATATTCGTCATCGAAACCTTTAAGCGGTGCGCGGATAACAGGATCGCTGCATATGACTATCCAGACAGCTGTGCTTATTGAAACCCTTGCCGTACTTGGCGCAGATGTCTGATGGGCCAGCTGTAATATTTTCTCGACCCAGGACCATGCGGCTGCTGCAATAGCTGCCAGGGGAATTCCGGTTTTTGCATGGAAGGGGGAGACGCTTGAAGAATACTGGTGGTGTACTTCCCAGGCACTTTTGTTTCCTGATGGGAAAGGACCTCATCTGATAGTGGATGACGGAGGCGATGCGTCTCTTATGGTGCATATGGGCTATAAGGCAGAAAATAATGGTGAAATTCTGGGCAAGAAGCCCTCAAACAGGGAAGAAGCCATCATTCTTGCCACTCTTAAAGACATACAGACAAAAGATAATGGGAGATGGCATCGTACTGTGAAAGATCTTAAAGGGATATCGGAAGAGACCACAACAGGTGTCCACAGGTTATACCAGATGAAAGAAATCGGAGAGCTGTTGGTAGCTGCGATTAATGTAAACGATTCGGTAACCAAATCGAAGTTTGATAATCTGTATGGTTGCCGCGAGTCGCTGGCAGATGGCATTAAAAGAGCCACGGATGTCATGATTGCCGGTAAAGTCGTCGTCGTATGCGGTTATGGAGATGTTGGAAAAGGGTGTGCCAAGTCGATGAGATCGTACGGTGCCAGGGTGATTGTTACTGAGATCGATCCTATTTGTGCTCTCCAGGCATCTATGGAAGGCTTTGAAGTTAAACCTGTTGAAAGTGCCCTGGAGGAAGGTAATATATTTGTGACAGCTACCGGGAACAAGGATATCATTACCGTGGAGCACATGATGAAAATGAGAGACCAGGCAATAGTCTGCAATATAGGTCATTTTGATAATGAGATACAGGTCGACGATCTGAATGCTGCAAAGGGAGTTAAAAAGATCAATATTAAGCCTCAGGTCGATAAATATGTCTTTCCCGACGGACATTCGATCTTCATGCTGGCCGAAGGAAGGCTTGTAAATCTTGGGTGTGCAACAGGTCATCCTTCGTTTGTTATGAGCAACTCCTTTAGCAACCAGGTTCTTGCACAGATCGACCTATGGGTGAACAACTATGAGATAGGAGTGTACCGGCTTCCCAAAAACCTCGATGAGGAAGTAGCCCGTCTGCATCTCGACCAGCTTGGAGTTAAGCTGACCTTACTTACGAAAGAACAGTCGGATTATATTGGTGTGCCTGAAGGAGGACCCTATAAGCCGGATCACTACAGGTACTAGGGAGCCAGGGATCATTTATTCCATACCCTTACGTACCTTCCATCAAAGCTTGTTTTGTAATTTTTCAGGGGATATTGACCTATTCCCTTTGCGGGAGTTCCGCCGGCAGACAGAGCGTAGTAAGTACTGCACTGAGGACATACAGCATCCAGGGAATTTGACGGATCTATATTGACCTTAATGCTCAGACCGTTTACAACATAGTCGTGCGGACATGTACGATCATATGCAAAGAATTCATCAACCCAGGCATGGATTATAATGCCATTATCATCGTACCCTCCCGAATAAGGCCAGTTATTGGTTTTTGCATTTATTAAAACCGTACCGCCCAGAGCATTAAGGTCCGTGAACTGCGGATCGCTCAGGTCAAGCCGGAAATCAACATAAACATCCGGGATCACATCATTGCTCCTGTTGCATGACCCGATGCTTATTGCCAGCGACAGAGTGAATAAAAAAAATGTTATTTTTGAGAATGATGCCAAGAGGAATTGATTTATTGCAAAATTAATATAACAGCCCGAAATTAAACGATTCTAATAAACAATTATTATACATGCTGAGAATGAATAATTTATCTTCCGGGAAATTGCTGATGCTAATATTTTTATCTGCAATGGCCATAGGAACATGTAATGCCCAGGTGTTCCGTTCCGGAGGATCAAGAAGGGCCGAAAGGGTATTGTTTGGTAAATCATTGGGGAAGAAGAAAAAACCGAGGGTCAGGGAACCCAGGACAGTGATAAAGGCTAAGAAGAAACAGGAAAAAAACGAGAAAAGGCTAAAGAAAGAATATAAGAAATTCGTAAAGCGATCCCGGGAAAGAGCAATAGAGATTCAATCGCCTGACGTACAGGCCCGTATGAAGCAAAATAAGAAGGACTCAGCTATCAGGGCCAGGGAGAAAAGAAAACGGGTGAGAAACTCAACCAAAAAAGCTGGCAGAAAATATAACTAAGTCAGGTGGTAAGCGATAAATACTTGTAAAACACCTGTTCACAGTATTTATTTATTTGTTTTTTATTAAAAGATTTTTTATATTTGTTCCTGAAGAGTTCCGGCAACCCCGGAATTCTTCTTATTTTTTAATATTAATAGAAAATGTCAGAGGTTATTTATGTGACAGAGGATGGTCTTCAGAAACTCAAAGAGGATCTGGACCAGTTGAGAAATGTTGAGAGACCTATGATTTCCAGGCTTATCGCCGATGCCAGGGATAAGGGTGACCTTTCTGAGAATGCTGAATATGCGGCTGCCAAGGAGTCGCAAGGGATGCTTGAGATGAAGATTTCCAAACTTGAGGATATTATTGCACGATCGAGGATCATTGACGAATCAAAGATTGACACTTCATCTGTTCAGATTCTGAACCGGGTAAAGATCCGGAACAGGTCAAACAATACTGTAATGGAATACCAGCTGGTACCTGAAAGCGAAGCAAATTTCAAACTGGGAAAGATTGCTGTCAGTTCCCCTATTGCCCAGGGTCTGATAGGAAAGAAAGTGGGTGATATTGTCCAGATCAAAGTGCCTTCAGGGATAATTCCTTTTGAGATCATCTCAATTTCTTTATAATACAATTCAGGATTAATCATGGCAACTATTTTCACTAAAATCATTAATGGGGAGATTCCTTCCTATAAGATAGCCGAGGATGATAATTTCTATGCATTCCTCGACATAAACCCGTTAAAAGCAGGCCATACCCTTGCTGTTCCAAAGAAAGAAACCGATTACATTTTTGATCTTGATGACGATAACCTTTCCGGCATGATCCTTTTCTCAAAAAAAGTGGCCACCGGAATAAGAAAAGCAATTCCCTGTAATCGTGTCGGCGTTGCCATTTTAGGTCTTGAGGTTCCTCATGCCCATATACACCTGGTTCCAATGGATAGCATGGAGGACGTAAATTTCAAAAATCCGAAGCTGAAATTCTCAGATGAGGAATTTAAAGAGATAGCGGCAAGGATAAGCCGACTGGTGATTTTGTAGTTACGGTTTCTTTATATTCAGGAATGTAAGCTTTGGGACCAATTAACGTATTGTATTGTAGCATTTCATAAAGGATTTGTGTAATTTTACAGTAATAATTCAGCGTCGCTGCATGAGTTACCTGTATGATTTGTGGGACGATTTTATAAGTCTTCTTTTTCCAAGGCTTTGCTATGCCTGTGGTGATCATCTTCTCAGGAATGAAAATCTTATATGCACAGGCTGTCATGTAGCTATTCCCAGGACCATGTATCATATCGAACCTGACAATCCTGTTTCCCGGCTGTTCTGGGGAAGATGCGTTATAGAAAAAGCAGCGGCATTTTCTCTGTATAATAAGGGAAGCAGGATAAGAAACCTGATCCATAACATGAAATACAAAGGTATCGGGGAAATAGGATTTGAGCTTGGAAGGATCTACGGATTATCACTTAAATCTTCCGGCTTCCTGTCGGATATTGATATAATAATTCCTGTCCCCCTGCATCCTTCAAAAAAAAGGACCAGGGGATTTAACCAGAGTGAGGTAATATCGGAAGGGATAGCTGCGGCAAGCGGGCTGCCTGTCATAGCCGATTCCCTGGTAAGGAGCAGTTCATCAGCTACCCAGACAAAGCGTTCACGGTACGAGAGATGGGTCAATGTTGAAGGTATTTTCAGGCTTACGGACCCGGAAGCAGTATCGGGAAGGCATATTCTCCTTGTAGATGATGTAATTACAACGGGCTCGACTATTGAATCGTGTATAAATGAGCTGATAAAGGTGACAGGCGTGAGAGTAAGTGTTGTGGCAATGGCCTTTGCAGTGGTATGAGGTTGTGTAATTACTTAACTCTTTTAGGATTTTTGTTCATATAATCCTTCCAGCTGTTATAGACTTTTTCCTTTGCAGGGTTATTTGTCTGGTAAAAATGACATAGCGCAGCGGCAAGACCGTCGGTGGCATCAAGTTTTATCTCTTGCAGGCTGAATTTCAATATATTCATCAGCATAGCAGCCACCTGTTCTTTTGATGCTGCTCCCTGTCCGGTAATTGACATCTTTATTTTCCGGGGTGCATATTCGAAGATCGGCAGCGAACGGCTTAGCGCAGCTGCAATAGCTGCGCCCTGGGCCCTTCCGAGCTTTAACATCGACTGTACATTTTTGCCATAGAAAGGCGCTTCTATCGCCAGCTCGTCAGGATTATACTCATCAATTATACCTACAGTCCTTTCGAATATATGTTTTAATTTCAGGTAATGGTCTTCATGTCTGGAGAGATCTATTGAGCCGATTGCTATTAATTCGGGGGTGGTGCCTGCAGCTTTTATGACTCCATATCCTGTAATGCTCGTTCCCGGATCTATACCGAGAATGATTCGCTCTTTTGGCTTGATTTTCAAAACAGTACTGATTTTACTTCTCCAATACAAATGTATTATTCATCCAGGAAGGCCTCTCCGTGAATATGGGATTCCTTTTAAACTCATACCTGCTTTTTGCGGAGATTGTCCCGTTTTCCAGATAATAGATAGCCTCTTTCAGGCAAAGCTCCTCCCTGTCGTTGAAATCGTGCGTAATATCATCGGACAATACTTTTATCGGGAATATTCCGTCGAAATACTCACCCTGGTCCTGGGCATTCACTATTTTGAACGTAACAGGCCACATATAGTATTTCTTACCTATCTCCCAGCCGTTCATTCCAGCAGGCTTACCGTTTGTAGTGTCACCGATACTTACCACACTTACAAATGGCTTTAGTCCGTTCATTACAGCCTCACTTGCAGAGGCTGTGTACCGTGAAGTGATGACAACCAGCCTTGGAAGGTCAAGTGAATAGGAAGTGGACAGGAACGGGTAAGTATTATTGGCATCCTGGTGGTTGTCATTATACTGTAGTTTTGCAAAAACAGATCCCTGGCGGCTGTTCCCAGCGATATAGCTTGCAAGCGCCTGGGCTATATAAAGATAGCCTCCGGAGTTATACCTGAGGTCCAGGATCAGGTCCTTTATGCCGTTTGTCTTAAAGAAATTAAAAGCATTTGCCAGCTCATTTGAGGAGGGCGTTATAAAGGACTCGAAGACCAGTTGTCCGGTCACTCCTGAGGAGAGATGAAGAGTATCATAAAGGAGAACGGTGTTAACTGTAAAGCTCGATTTAGTTGAGGATATGGTTACTTCCGAGCCGTCAGGCTTTATGAACAGGAAGGTATTGGTGACTCCCGCTTCGCTGGGTCCTATCATGCTGGAATAGGCCTCTGCGTCGTTGGCGATAAGAACAGGCGCCACTTCAATCCCGTTAATTTTCTTTACTATCCAGCCACGTCGCACACCTTCGCCATAGAGCGGTGAGTTGCTGTATATCATTGCAATCCGGGCATTGCCTGAATTATCAACCCCTATCCTGAAGCCATGCCCGACAAATGATCCCTGCATCTCGGCGTTAAATTCATCATAATCAGCCACAAAACTCCAGCGGTCGAGGTTGGTATACCGCATAGCTTCAAGTAATTTATAAGGATCAGGATAGTCTTCTTTAGTAACATATGGCATAAGGTTATACCAGTAGTACCATTCTTTCATTATATAATAGAGGCTGTCTCTTGCCATTGCGGGTGTTACGGTATCGTCAGGGAGGATGTTGTCCTTCCTGCATGCAGAAAAGAATACCGGAACTATCAGAATTATTAAGAAAAGTCTTTTCATTTTTTTCTTCAGATATACTGGTCAGGCACCAGGATTCAAAGATAATCAATTATACACCTTTGGATTTCCGGTTCTGTATCAATATTCCCGAAATAATAAGTATTAATCCTGCAGGTGTTGTGTAATAAACGGATTCATGGAGTATAAAGTGTACAAAGATAAGTGAAATGAAAGGAGCAAGGTAAACAAGGTTACTTACCTTATCGGTGGTAGGCGCCATCTGAAGGGCTTTCAGCCAGAAGTAGAATGTGATCCCCATCTCAAACATTCCGATATAGACAGAGAAGGCAGCACCTTTGAATCCGGCATTCAGGTGCCACTGTCCTGTTATTATCATGGTAGCTACGAGGTACAATGATCCAAAAAGGAAGTTCAGGAATAACTTAACTGCCTCATCCCTTTTATCCTTTACGTTAAGTATAAAATAAAATGCCCAGAACACGGAACTGCCTGTGGCAAGGATCACTCCTGTCAGATCAGCATGACCTGTTCGGAACGGGTTACCCTGTGATGATATCAGATAAACACCGGCAAAACTTATAATGAGGGCAATATAGCTCTTCCTTAGTATCTTTTGTTTAAGTA
>CAYQBZ010000012.1:0-565 GCA_964415855.1 uncultured Rikenellaceae bacterium | reverse complement strand
CGGAGAGAAATACAAGTATTATCGGCCATATCATATTCAATGGCTGGGCTATCTGTGCAGGCAGTAGCTGGTAGGCTTTCAGCAGTATGAGGTAGTAAAGAAACGGATTTATGAACCCGAGCATTGCCGAGCTAAGCAGTTCTTTAGCTGTATGCCTGAGGACAAGGCTTGTTTTTTTCCCTGCAATGACAATTGTCAGCAGGACAATTGCTGAGGTGAGTGAGGCTATTATAAGAACCGGGAGGATATCCATCTCTCCCAGACTGATCTTAAAAGCTGTTGGGATAGTTGACCAGAAGAATATTGCCAGTCCGGCATAGATATACGATTGTCTGGTTTTATCCATTAATTTATCAGGTCAAATCCGGTATAGGGAATAAGCACATCTGGGATCTTTATACCTGATTCTGTTTGGTTGTTTTCAAGGATCGCCGCTACTATCCTGGGCAGGGCAAGGGCGCTGCCGTTAAGAGTATGCACAAGGCGGGTCTGCTTTGCGCTTTTCTCCTTAAACCTGCATTTAAGCCTGTTGGCCTGGAATGATTCGAAGTTTGATATAGAGCTT
>CAYQBZ010000011.1:0-18815 GCA_964415855.1 uncultured Rikenellaceae bacterium | reverse complement strand
ACATCTCGGGAAAGGCAACCGTGGCAGGCCTCGTTCCAATGCCTATGGCTCCCACACTCAAAGATGAATACCCGGAAATAGAAGAAGTTACAAGATTTGCCGGTTTTGGGATCCAGGATATTCTTTTTACCTATAAGGATCTCAAGTTCTTTGAAGACAATATGTATTTCGCCGACTCCACCGTTTTTAAGATCTTCAATTATAAGTTTATCCTGGGATCACCCGATGGTGCTCTTAATGAACCAAATACGATGGTCGTTACGGAGAGTTTCGCCTCCAGGTACTTCGGGAAGGAGAATCCCGTTGGTGAAGTTTTAACCAGCAGTAACTTCGGTAATTTCCGTATCACCGGGGTTATTGAAGATGTACCTGCAAATTCTCATCTCAGGTTCGACTGCCTGCTGTCGATGGCCACTGTTGTTGAGATGACAGGAGTAGACAGGTTTAATTCAAGGAGTGCCCCTTCATTCTGGAATATATCGGTATTCGGCTATGTGTTGTTGCAAAAGAATGCCAGTATAGATGACCTGCTGGCAAAGTTCCCTGAATTCTACGATAAGTATATGAGTTCCCTGGGAAAACAAATCAACGCCACCTTCCGGCTCAGGGCCACCCGTATAGATAAAGTACATTTTAATTCCGGCCTTGAGTTTGATCTGCCTGTCGGTAATTTCAGTTATATAATCATTTTTTCACTGGTAGGAATCTTTATGCTCCTGATCGCCAGCCTGAACTATATGAATATGGCAACCGCCCGTTCCATAAACAGGTCAAAGGAAGTCGGTCTCAGAAAGGTGATTGGCGCTGGCAAGGCGACCCTTATAAGGCAGTTTATAAGTGAATCGATGGTTCTGGTAATTATTGCTCTTGTTATTGCCCTTGTCGCGACAATTTTAATACTTCCACAATTTAATGCATTAACTGACAAGGCCTTAAAGGTAGGGAACCTGTTGCAGCCCATGACACTGCTGTTGATAGTGGCAATAACCCTGTTTGTGGGTTTGGTATCCGGAAGCTATCCTGCTTTTTACCTCTCATCTTTCTCTCCTGTTGAGGTACTTAAGAGCAATGTCAACCCTCACCAGGGAAAAGGGCTGATGAGAAAAGTGCTGGTGGTCTTCCAGTTTGCAATTTCAGGAGCATTGATAATTGGTACAGTGATCGTCTCAGGTCAGCAACGTTATATAAAAAACAAGGATCTCGGATTAAATCAGAATAATGTCATCATTATACCATGCAGGGATACTGCTTTCATCAATAACCAGTTAACTGCTTTTAAGGAAGAGCTTTTAAAGAATCCGTCCATACAGGGAGTTGCTTCATCACAGCTTGTTCCGCCACTGATGGCAAGCAAAGTTGTCTTCCAGATCGAGAAGGAAGAAGGGATGGTTGAACTAGCTACCAGTTTCTCGGTCGTCGATCATGAATTTATTGATGTTATGCAGATGAAAATGGCGGAGGGAAGAAATTTTGACAGGTCCATAACGTCCGATCTTACAAAAGCCTTTATTGTTAATGAAACTGCCGTAAAGGCGTTTGGCTGGGGCGACAACGCCATTGGTAAAAGAATTAAATTCGGTATTAATCCCAACACAGGTGTTGCCCAAAGGGATGGAACCGTAATAGGAGTTGTAAAAGATTTCCATTTTACTTCAATACACAACAGGATTGAGCCATTTATTTTTGTTGTGAGCGAAAATCCTAATAACAACTTCTATGTCAGGATCAGCAGTGAGAACCTGCCGGCAACAATTGAATATATCAAGAAGGTGAGGCTCGACCTTGGGAACAAGCTGCCCTTCAATTACTACTTCTTCTCCGACAAGCTTGCAGATATGTATACAGCCGAAAATAAGCTTAACTCACTCTTCAATATCTTCTCCATAATGACAATATTCATTGCATGCCTCGGCTTGCTTGGTTTAACTTCATATGTCACGGAGCAAAGGTCAAAAGAGACCAGCATCCGTAAGATAATGGGAGCTGAATCGAACCAGATAGTCTGGCTGCTTAACAAGGATTTCATTATACTTGTCCTGATCTCCAACCTGGTTTCATGGCCTGTTTCATATTACCTGATGGACAGATGGATAGAAGGATTTGCATACCGGATGCCTTTTGGTCTTTCACCATTTGTGCTTGGAACACTCACTCCTTTTATAATATCGTTGATAATCACCCTGGTAATTGCGCTTTTAACAATAAGCTCCCTGTCAGTTAAGGCAGCACATGCAAATCCTGTAGAAGCATTATCGAGGGAGTAGGATGTTTACCGGGTAAAATGAAGTATCCCGGACTCTCATCCGTGATACTGAGTTAAAATAAAACCTGAAACCAGAAATGGCCTGAAGGGCCTGTAAGAAATCTTTATAACAGTTCAGAATATTTCCACGGATCATTTATCAGCATCGGGAAATATGATGCAATAAGCTGTGTGTTTATTATCTCACCGGTTTTCCCGTGACCAATTACTTTCTGACGAAAATACTCGGTCTTGTTCAGATTTTCATCTGATGTGCAATAGCCCTCTTCATTCAGTGATTTTCCGATTTTTTCAACACCGAAATAAATATCATTACATACATACTGAACTGAAAGTTTATCGGAAAACACAATGTAATCAAGACAGTTCACATCTTTTCTTACCACCACAGTTACTTCCATAGGTGAATTCTGATAGCTGATTATATAAGTCTTAAGCTCCTCACCATTGATGGTAACAGGCTTATCGGCTTTTTCAATCTTGTAGTCTCCTAAAGCTGTGTACGATTTTCCGCTTGCAATAAATTCTCTGGTAAAAGCTGATATACAGAAAGCGATGATCAGCAAAGCTGTAAAAAACATTCTTTTCATGGCTGCAAAGAATTAAATTAACGAAGCTTCTGTCCAAACTTCATGACTAAATTAAACAATCATATAACACTGTAAAAGAGCAATCCAACAAATGGTACATCTGATCTTACATATGGTATTTAAAAGAATATGTCCTGCTCCATTAAAGCTCCCTAATACCTGGCCGGCAACAAAATGTACTACGAATTGTTATACTAGACAGCAGGATAGCAATTCCTGAATCATCATTAAATAAAACCATCTCCATGCACCAAAAGCAGCAATCATTCTCAGATATGGTAATCCAGCCTCAGCAAGAAGAGAGATCTCTACGGCAGTTGCTTGATGATTTCAAAGCCACAATGAAACGTGCTTTTCACCATAAAGATAATATCGACAAGTTTTGCAGTACACGCGGTATACCGGCAAATGTATTACAAGAATTGATGTCAGAGAATCCTCTTGCACTTTGTATACCAAGACCTTATGGAGGACTTGGGGGAAATGTGAAGGAGAATATAGCTTTTGTTTCAGTTGCAGCTTACGAGTCACTCGCCCTTTCATTAACGCTTGGAATAAATAATGCTCTGTTCATCCAGCCTCTTGCAAAATATGGTCAGAAAGCCGTAAAACACAAAATATTCAGCCAATTCCTTAACAACAGTACTATGGGAGGTTTAATGATCACGGAGCCTGATTTTGGAAGTGATGCATTATCCATGCAAACATCCTATTCAGAAAAGGATGGATTCTATCATCTCCGTGGCAAAAAGCACTGGGCCGGACTAACAGGTATGGCTGATTTCTGGGTGCTGACTGCCCGAAGAATATCAGAATCAGGAAGTTTGATGCATGACATTGATATGTTTATCTGTGATGTCAATGCACCGCGGCAAAAAATTGTTGTAGAAGAGTATTTTGAAAATCTTGGACTATACCAGATACCATATGGCAGGAATCGTATCGACGTGTATATCCCGGAAGAACAAAAACTTATTCCTCAAACAACAGGAATTCAAATGTTGCTTGATTTACTGCACAGAAGCCGGTTTCAATTCCCTGGCATGGGATTGGGTTTTATAAAACGCATACTCGACGAAGCTATCAGTCATACAAAATCACGATTAGTAGGCAGTAAGAATCTATATGACTACGATCAGGTTCAGAATCGATTGTCACGCCTTCAGGCCAATTTCACTATTTGCTCAGCATTCTGTCTGAGATCAGGTGAGATAGCCGGGATTGAGAACAACTTATCGTCTCTCGGACTCGAAGCCAATATTATAAAGAGCGTAACCTCAGATATTATGCAGGAATCAGCCCAGTCACTGCTTCAGCTGTTTGGAGCTAAAGGCTATAAAATAAATAACATAGCTGGCAGATCTGTGGTCGATAGCCGTCCCTTCCAGATTTTTGAAGGATCAAACGACATACTTTATAATCAGATAGCAGAATCGGTTTTGAAATTGATGAAAGCATTAAAAGAAAAGAACCTGTATCAGTTTCTTAAGAGCTTTACAACTCGTGCAGCTGACCGCATCAGATCAATAGTCAACTTTGATCTGGACATCAGCTCCCCACAACGAAAACTTGTTGAATTCGGCCAGCTTATAAGCAGGATCGCTTCAATTGACCTTATTCTATATCTTGAAGAAAAAGGATTCCGCAAGGACCTTATTGATAATACCCTGGTTATATTAAAACAGGAAGTATCCATCCTCTTGAAGACTTATCACTTGAAGAACAACACCAAAGTAGTAGCTGATTACCAAGAAGATAGTCTTTGGCTCGATTTTTCTTATTGATCAAAGGTACTTTTGAACTCTTCTCCAGTACAGGATAGTCTTTCTGCCTGAACCATTCCACTTCCTGGCAATTTTTTCAAAATTATAAGGTCCTATTTCAGAAGCATAATAGAGAAATATCTTTTCCGAGATCTCATAATCAAACATATCATTCAATGTATAATTACTTCCTGTCCTCTTATTATAGTCAATAATCCTTATCGGTCTTATCTGGAAATAACCTGCTGCTTTTTCAAACGGGTTATATGCAAGAGTGTCAAAATTTGTTTCTACTCTTCCTATTGCATTAATAAGTGGCTTGAAAGGCTGAATCGGGGAAACATCAAAAATAACCATCGATCCGCTTGTCGGTGCAAATAACCTTAAGCCCGACATGAACAATAAGAAGATTAATGCTGTCTTTTTTAACAAATTTACCATATTCAAAATTAGTTCTTTACATTCTCTTCATAACAGGGAGAAATGTAAATTGTTTAACAGTTATCAACAATTTTTAAATATTCCCGTCATAGAATATTTCTTATAATCCTGAATATGTGTCTCTTACAAGAATTACTAGTGTTGGTAAATAACTTAAGAAGAGGAGCAGATAAAAATGCAAATGATCAGGGACGCAATACTTACCGTACCTTTTCTATCTCAATCCAGAAAGGAAGGATTCGTTTTGAATCAACCTGGTAAAAGGGAATCAGGTCACAATCGAGGCGAGGAAACTGAACATTATTCATTTCAAGCTCGTTTAATCCATCCAGATTGTTTCTTACCTGATTTATGAAAGAGCCCGTTTCCAGTATCATCTGGCCGCCACTTTTCAGCGGATTGAGAAACCTGAATCTAATATTGTATGTTCCCTCCATAACAGAGATCCTCCATTTGCCATAGATCTCCTCCTGTGCCCAGATCCCGCGGTCACCGTCTGCATCATTCCTGTTAAGGAATACCGGGTTCTCTTCCGGGCTTCCAATGATAATCGGCTGGGGAGCTTTAAGATTCGGAGAGGCCACAAGCTCATAGAAATACTTATCAAGTTCCTTTTTCATTTCACCGGCAATAGCAGAATTCCCTTCAACTATGTTATTCTGCTCGAATGGATCCTGCACAATATCAAAAAGTTCAAAATCAGAGACAGACGGATCATATGAAGTATGCCCTGCCAGTTTATATCTTCCTTTCTGCAGTGCGACATTGTTGTACAATTCAGGATATTTCCTTGTCCAGTAAAAGAAAAGTGATCTTTCAGGTCCGTCAGCTTCATTTCCCATTAACAAAGGGAGAAGACTTCTGCCGTCTATTATCCTGTCGTCCGGTACTTTCGCATGGCAGATACCGGCGAGGGTTGGCAGGACATCAATATTGGCGGCAGTGCTTTGTATATCGCGGTTTCCTTTAAGAACAGCCGGGTATCTTATGTAGAAAGGAACCCGAACACCGCCCCTGTAAACAGATCCTTTCAATCCACGCATACCTGCATTATAACGTGTCTGCTGCGGTCCGTTATCGCTCATGAATATCACCACAGTGTTATCTTCAATTCCCATCTCTTCGAGCTTTTTAAGAACTTTCCCCACATTATCATCAATATTTCTGACCATGGCATACACTTTCCTGGCATCTTCCCTGTTGTTTTCACTCATCGAAGGAAAAGGTCTGCTGTCATTTTCAAATCCCGAAGAGGGATCAATATCCCTGAACATCTCATAATATTCACCCGGTACCTGGAGGGGAGTATGAGGGGCATTAAATGCCAGATAGCAAAAGAATGGTTTATCCGGATTCTTTGATATGAAGCTGATGGCCTGCCCCGCAAAAATATCCGAACAATAACCGGTGTAGGATTGCTGCCTGCCATTATGCCACAGCACAGGATTAAAATAGCTGCTGTCACCTTTAAAATAAGTTGTTATATCTCCTACCTGTCCCATACCTCCACTCAGGTGGACCACTGATTCATCAAATCCCTGGTCAACAGGCCGGCACGGATAATTGTCACCGAGGTGCCATTTGCCAAATATACCGGTCGCATAACCTGCATCTTTCAGCATCTCTGCAATTGTAACTTCGGAAGAAGCCATTATTGCTCCACCGTTGTATGTATCATGGATTCCCGTGCGCAGCGAATATCTTCCGGTCATTAACGCTGAACGTGTCGGTGCTGAGACCGGACAGACGTAAAAGTTCTCAAACCGGACGCTTTCACGAGCCAGGCTGTCAATTACCGGTGTACTTAAATGAGGATTCCCGGTATAGCTAAGATCGCCATACCCCTGGTCGTCGGTAATAATTAGTATAACATTAGGCCTGGTGTTTTTCAGACAGCCGTTCAGAGTAAGGGCCAGTGCAGGAAGGACAATAAGCTTTAAATCAACATCCATCGCCTTTGGTACATATTAAAAAGATATACTGGTGTTGCCTGATGCAAGTGCACCTTCTTACCTCTACACCCTATCCTATTATTCTTTGAAGATCTTAACATTAAGGGCAGTCGGTCCTTTCGGTCCCTTGCCTATTTCGAATGAGACTATATTATTCTCCTTAACCTCCTCCAGCAGGTTATTTACATGAAAGAATACCGATTGTTTATTATCCAGGTCGCGGATGAAGCCAAAGCCTTTTGAATCATTATAAAATGATATGACACCTCTACGTATATAATCCGGTTTATCGGAGGGATCGTTTCTCGTTGCACCTAACTCAATATCTTCTGCGTCTATTTCGATCTTATTATTCGGATCAGGAGGAGTGGATGTGATCATCCCAAATTCATCAACGTATGCGATCATATCGTCGAAGCTTCCTTTTTTCTCGGTCTCCTTCTTAATCAGACGTTTCTTTTCTTTCTCCTTTCTCTTTTTCTCTTTCTTGTTCCTGACCTCTTTTTTGTTAAATGTTTCCTGCGATCTGCCCATAAACTGTTTTTTGCTATATTAATATTATTATTATCGACGGTTATAACTTATCAGACATCTTACCCGGAAATAAAATATATTATCCTGATCATTTACAGGAATATTCAGAAAGTATAACACTCCGGACCGATATCTTCAAAGATACTACTTTTTTTCAGTAACCCGGTATGCTTTTAACATTTAAGCTTTAAAGACTCCAGCCTTTCCTGTACTCGCAGTGCAGATACTGATCGGCTTCCGGCATATTGGGGAATGAGAACTTTTCCGGATCGAAGTTAAGTATCTGTTGACTGAGTTTCTCTTTCAGTGCTTTCCTGAGCGCAATATTACCCAGGAGTACCGTTTCAGTTAGAGGACCTGCCCATTCAAATGATGAGCCGGCAGGTTCTCCTCCTTTACATGCCAGTATCCATTCTTCCTCATGTCCTGGTGAAGATGGAATATAAGGTTCAGGTGGCTTGTAGGAATTCCGCAATGTCGCTGGGAGTATCCTGTCATTCAGTATTTTTCCTTTATCCCCGATATAAAGTGTCCCTCCTGTCCCCATCAGCATATCTCCTTCAAGTTCAGGAAGATTAAATGGTCGCATTCCCCCGTCGTACCATATAAGGGTAACAGGTGGCATCTGTTCACGTGCAGGGAAATGATAACGCACCATAGAGCTCAGAGGATATGTCTCCTCATTCACAATTGTTGAAACAGCCTCAACACTAATGGGATACTTAAGTTTCAGCGCACGGAATACCGGATCAAGGGAATGACATCCGATATCACCAAGTGCCCCGGTACCAAAGTCCCACCATCCCCGCCACTTAAACGGATGATAAGCAGGATTATAAGGACGCATGGGAGCTGGTCCTATAAAAAGGTCCCAATCGAGGGTTTCAGGAGTGGGTGGAGTCTCCACCGGCCTTTCTACTCCCTGCGGCCAGTAGGTCCTGAAGAGTCCGTTGTTGGGCCGGTCGGTCCATACATGTACCTCCTGCACAGGTCCTATGACTCCATCCCAGATCATCTCGCGGAGGCGCCGGGGACCATCTGTGGCCTGGCCCTGGTTACCCATCTGTGTTGCCACCTTATATTGCCCGGCAGCTTTGGCCATCGATCTAGCTTCAAATACAGTATGAGTAAGAGGCTTCTGGGTAAAGACATGCTTACCTCTTCTCATGGCTTCCATGCTGATGATTGCATGAGTATGATCTGACGTGGCAACAATTACAGCATCAATATCCTTCTGATTATCAAGCATAACCCTGTAATCTTTATATTTCTTGGCTCCCGGGTACAGATTAAATACCCTGGTCACGGGATCTCCCCAGTCCACATCGCATAAGGCAACAATATTTTCTGTCTTTGCAACATTGGCAAGGTTATTTCTGCCCATACCACCGAAACCTATGCCGGCAATATTAAGCTTATCGCTGGGAACCATATGCCCCAGTCCGGAAACAACATGGCTGGGGATAATAGTCATCCCGGCAACCGCCACAGAAGAAGTACTTATGAATCCCCTGCGGCTGATATTTGTTAAAGGTTTGTCAGTCATATTATTGGTTTTATAGTATCTAAACAAAGTTATCCAAATAGTCCGTTACTTCAAAATCTTTATTTCGGAGAGTATATTTGTTAATCTGATACCTGTCTGCTATTTAATTCCTTCCGGATCTATTGTACAGTAAAATTGTCGTAGTTGGTTCTTCATTTTTTTTATCTTTGTTATTACTATTCCCACCAGATGAGACTAAGGAACCTGAAAAACAGCATTATTAAATTAAAAAGAATTCTTGTAGAATCGCCTGCCGGTCTTTGGACAGCTGTTGAAAAATACCTCAGGCTATTGTTACATTACCTGCAGACTTCAGAGACGGTTTTTCTCCTTCTGTTCGCCAATATAATAGGTATCGGTGCCGGATTTGGGGCCATTCTGTTTCGCTGGCTGATAGGATTCTTTCAAAAGATGTTTTTCAATCAGGGCCAGCATGTTCTCTCCTTTATGGGCCAGTATTATGTGATAGTTATACCTGCAATAGGAGGTATAATTGTCGGCTTGCTGATATATTTCTTTTCCAGCGAATCAAAAGGACATGGTGTGCCGGAGGTTATGCTCGCTGTGGCGGTAACGGGGAGCAAGATCAGGCCACGGGTGGCCGCCATGAAGGCGCTGGTGTCGTCAATATGCATAGGATCAGGAGGATCTGTCGGCAGGGAGGGCCCTATCGTACAGATAAGCTCAGCCCTCGGCTCAGCGCTTGGTCAGCTGTTCCGTTTTTCTGAAGATAAGAAGAGGATACTGATAGCCTGTGGTGCGGCGGGAGGTATCGCAGCAACCTTCAATGCTCCCCTGGCTGGTATATTCTTTGCCCTGGAAGTAATTCTGAGGGAATATGGATCGCGTTACTTCTCTTCCGTGGTATTATCGGCCGTGACTGCAACAGTAGTATCAAGGACATTCCTTGGCAAGAGTCCGGCTTTCGTTGTACCGCCATACGAATTATTGAGCAGCTGGGAAATACTATTTTATTTCATCCTTGGATTCCTGGCAGCTGTTGTAGGATGGCTATTTATCAAAGCCTTGTATAAATCTGAGGATTTTTTCGATTCACTAAAAATCCCTGAATATGTAAAACCTGCCCTTGGGGGCCTGATCCTTGGCATCATAGGGCTTTATTTCCCTCAGATTTTTGGTGTCGGCTACAGTTCCATAGAGCTGACAATGAACGGACAACTCGCACCACTCCTGATTGTCGGGCTTGTTGGTCTGAAACTGGTTGCTACATCTCTTACCCTTGGTTCCGGAGGTTCCGGTGGTGTTTTCGCACCTTCACTTTTCATCGGAGTGATGCTAGGAAGTTCCTTCGGATCACTTATCCATTACTTGTTTCCGGGTATGGAGATATCTCCGGGAGCATATGCCCTGGTGGGTATGGGAGCAGTTTTTGCAGGTGCTGCCCAGGCTCCGATATCGGCAATATTGATACTCTTTGAGATGACAGGGGATTACAAGATCATCCTTCCGCTAATGATCTCCTGTGTTATAGCCACACTGGTAATTAAGAAGATGTCCAGAGATTCCATCTACACTCTGAAGCTGAGCAGAAGGGGAATTGATATAAGTAACATAAACAAACATGACCTTATGCAGCTGATCCGTGTCTCGGAAGCGATGTTCAGACGCGTGATAACGGTCACCGATACATTCACTGTAAGAGAAGCCGGATTGATGATTAAAAGGACTACCCACAGAGGTTTTCCTGTGCTTGACAACAAGGGTCACCTTGCAGGCATGGTAACTCAGCAGGATATCAATAAAGCATTGAACAGTGGAAGAGCTGACATACCCGTGTCTGAAATCATGACACGGGATCTGGTTGTGTGTTACGCTGATGAAACACTGAAGATAGCCCTTGAAAAACTTGGAGAGAGAAACATTGGCCGCATCCCTGTCGTTGACCGTGAGGATCCCACACTGTTAAAAGGCCTGGTAACCAGGAAGGGTATCATCTCCGCGTATAATAAGGAACTCCAGAATGAAGGTGAGGAGATTATTCAATAACTTATTGAGCTCATACAGCATGTGAAGTGCGTTAAGATCTCAGGAGCCTATTTAAAAACGTGTTGAGGTTACTTCATACCCTCTCTCCTTATTAAGATTGGGTTGCAACACTCTGTGATCTTTCAGTATCCGGTTGTTCAATTATTGATTTTATAGAGAAAATTCTCGGTCCTCAGTATTACTGAATTTCTCAGGAATGCAGGAGTGGCCCATATCCCCGAATCCATCTGGCTCTGTGCAACTACCTCGTATTTTCGTCCGGGCCGCAGAGCCAGTACTTCTCCCTTCACCGAGAAGAACCAGACCAGTCCGTCCGCATAGATTGGTGAGGCATTGAACGCCGACCTGGTCCGTAATGACCACACTTCCTCACCTGTTGCTGCATCGATACACATCATGTTGTTTCTGGTGGTAACAGTATATATCAAACCGTCTTTAATAAGAGGCGTTAACATTTGATTCTGAGACAGCGGGTCACGTTTCTTCCACAGGACATTTGTACTGGTTATATCGCCACTGCCATCAGGATTTACAGCGAGCATTTCTGTATATTTGCTGCCATCGCTGTCAACCATGAATCCGGTATACCAGTATAAGATCCCTTTTTCAGTGATTGGCATTGCGACCGTCGATTCACCACCTCCTATTACTCTCCAGATTTCCTTGCCTGTATTTGGATCCAGCGCCT
Organism: uncultured Rikenellaceae bacterium; assembly: GCA_964415855.1. GTDB lineage: Bacteria > Bacteroidota > Bacteroidia > Bacteroidales > VadinHA17 > LD21. Next base: position 7,031 of record CAYQBZ010000011.1, on the reverse strand, counting down.
GGCAGAGAGCTGATCCTACAGAGATAAGCATATCGCGGCCCTTCACATTAAGAATAATAGGCGTTATATATGCTTTCCTTCCAATAACAGTGAGCGGCTCATATGGCTCAGGCGGACGGTCAGTTCTCCAAACCAGCTTCCCGTTCGATTTATCGAGCGCTACAATGTACCTCACATCTGTTCCTTCAAAGTGCAGTATGAGGAGGTTCTTATAAATTATCGGTGATGAGGCAGGTCCCTGCACATGTTTGCATTTCAGGTCCGTGACCCTCCATACCACTTCTCCGTTAGTAGTATTTATACAGGCTGTCCCCAGACTTCCATAATGAACATATACAAAACCTTTTTCTACACAAGGCGTAGGAGTGGCATATGTATTTAATGAGTTCTTCTTTTCAATCTCAACAGGATTAAATACATTGATATCATGAATTATTTTACCCGTATTGTAATCAACAGCTACTGCATAAAGTGATTTGCCGTCCGGTGACGCAGTCGTTACCCATATCTGATTGCCGTAAATTACAGGTGAAGAATAGCCACGGTCATGGATAGCCGTCTGCCAACTGACCTTTCCGGCATCCCATTTTAACGGAATACCCGTTGTTTCGGCAATACCATTGAGATCGCTTCCCCTGAAAAAAATCCAGTTTGAACTCTGAGAACATAAAATTTCAGGAAGAAAAAGTAATAACATGGAATAAAAGAAGAAAACCGATTGTCTATTTTTCATGCTCAAGAGATTAGTTCTGATTATTATTAACCAAATTAAAGAAAATTTTTCCTTAAGTCAAAAATGCTTTATTCACTTGCATATAGTATGATTACCGTGCATTTTCCATTATGCAGGTGGAACGGGTTAGGGATCAGTTAGTTAATAGTTGTTAAATGTTTCAAAAAGAGTACTTAACATTCAATATTTATATAATTTCACAGCAAATTTTTTAATGATCAAGTTTGGAAAAATTATTGAACCATGAATATGAAAAGATTTCTAATCAGCGCTGGGGTCCTTCTAGCGATCGTAGCCTTGATCGTCTTCAACAAAATGACCTCAAAAAACAAGGTAACCAATGTTTATGCCGAGGCTAAGAAGGGAGCGTTTGAGATAACCGTTACTTCATCAGGAGAACTTATAGCTGAACACTCTCTTGATATCTTTGGTCCTTCAATCGGAGAGCAGCAAAACCAGGGGCAGGGTCAGAGAGGTGGAGGACCGCAGCCTCAAAGAGGTGGTGGCGGCGGTGGCGGTATGCAGGGCAGAGGGGGTGATATGAGGGTTATGGACCTTAAGATCCTTGATATTGTGCCTGAAGGTACAATTGTCAAGGCTGGTGATTATATAGCGCAGCTCGACAAATCAGCTTATGATAATTCCCTGAAGGACGCACTTGATAACATGAAAACACTTGAGTCCAATGTGGAAATGGAGATCCTTGATACAGCAGTAGCACTTTCAGGGCTCAGGGATGAGATAAAAAATAAGAAATTTGCAGTTGAGGAGGCCAAAATAGTCCTTGAACAATCCAAATTTGAACCGCCTGCAACAATAAGGAAAGCCGAGATGAGCCTTGACAGGACCCAGCGCTCGCTGGAACAACAAATTCAGGGTTATAACCTTAAAGTGGCACAAACCCTGGCTTCGATCCGCAGGGAAAAGATACGTCTTGAAAGGGGAACAAGGTTGGTTCAGGACCTGCAGGATTATCTTGCCAAGTTTACCATTACTGCACCTACGGACGGGATGGTGATCTATAAAAAGGAACGGAACGGTACCAAAAGAAAAGCCGGATCCAATGTAAATCCTTTTGATCTCATAATTGCCACCCTTCCTGACCTGTCGTCCATGCTATCTAAGATATACGTTAACGAGATCGATATCAGCAAAATTAAAATGGGCCAGGAAGTAGGTGTCAAAGTTGATGCTTTCCCTGATAAATCTTATAAGGGAAAAGTGGTTTCTATTGCAAATGTAGGGGAGCAACTGCCAAACTCCGACTCGAAAATGTTCGAGGTTCAGATCAGGCTTGATGAATCGGATAATTCCCTCAGACCTTCGATGACAACAGGTAACAAGATAATTATCAAGACTTTTGATAATGTTACCTATATACCTGCCGAATGTGTCCGTACCGGAGCAGACAGTATCCCGTTTGTTTATGAGAAGAGAGGAACAAAACAAATAGTGGTTCTTGGAGAAGCTAACGATAAGAATATTATCGTTGAACAGGGGATTGAGCCTGGCACCAGTATTTATATGATCTCTCCGGCCAATCCGGAAACATTCAGACTTGCAGGACATGAGCTTATACCAGTAATCAGGGAAAGGAACAAGGCTATCAAGCTCGAGAATGAAAAATACAGGAGGGAAGCTCAAAAAGTGATGGAAGGACGATTGTACTGATATATCCAGAAGACTACCAGAGAGGCGATTCATCATTACGAGTCGCCTCTTCCTTTAAGTTCAGTGCACTATCTGCCGGAATAAAGATTCAGGGTAAATGAATATGAGTATTTACCGGGCCCGACCTGGTAACAACCTGCCGGGTTATCTTTACGATCAATAGATGGCGGATAAACTTTAAAAGGACAGGTTATTTTGGCATAAATATTTTTATCTGATGTAAATATCCGATTTTCGAAAGTAGCATCAAAGCCCGGTACAAAAAGTTGAACCTACAACAACAATAATGAAACATCTATTATAATCCTTCCCCGAACTCTTATTGTATATTTGTAGTTGATCAGCTAAAATGAACAATGAATAACAGGATACTGATACTTTTCGCACATCCGAGGTTTGAACGATCGGTAAATAATTCCATACTGGCAGATCAGGCAACCGGAATACCGGAAGTTACATTGCATGATCTTTATGAAGAATATCCTGATTTCAATATTGACATTGAATATGAGAAACAACTATTGACTGATCATCAGATAATAATATGGCAGCATCCTTTCTACTGGTACAGTTCCCCTCCGTTGTTAAAACAGTGGATTGACCTTGTCCTGGCATTTGGATGGGCATATGGGCCAGGCGGGGAAGCCCTCAGGGATAAGATAGTTTTTAATTCCCTAACATCAGGGGGACAGCGTACCGCCTATAGAAAGGAAGGGCATAACAGGTATACAGTGATGGAATTACTGGCTCCTTTTAACCAGACGGCAGTGCTCTGCAGGATGACCTACCTGCCTCCCTTCGCAATACATGGGACTCATCGTCTTTCAAAGGATGAGTTGAATACGATGGCTCAGCAGTACCGGGAGATTCTTCACAGGCTTGTCACCGGAAATTTTTCTGTTTCTGAAATTAAAAAATATGAATATCTGAATGACTGGCTGGCAGATATATATACAAAAAATAACTAATATGAATTTTCTTACACAGGCACTTATTTATCTGGCAGCGGCAGTAATTTGCGTACCCGTGGCAAAAAGGCTCGGGATGGGATCTGTACTTGGCTACCTCATTGCAGGTATGATAATAGGTCCTTTCCTTCTCGGTTTTATTGGAAGTGAAGGTGAAGATATAATGCATTTTGCAGAGTTCGGGGTCGTAATGATGCTCTTCCTGATAGGACTCGAACTTGAACCTTTCAAGTTCTGGAAAATGAGAAAGGCTATTGTCGGTATGGGTTCGCTGCAGGTGATATGCACCTCTCTCCTTGTTTTTGGATTAATGATCATTATTGGTCTTAGCTGGAAAATATCCCTGGCCGTGGCCCTCGCGTTCTCCATGTCATCAACAGCAATAGTCCTGCAGACGATAAAAGAGAAGGGGCTGTCGCAGACAGCTGCAGGTCAGTCCTCTTTCTCGGTTTTGCTTTTCCAGGATATTATGGTTATACCTGTCCTTGCAATCTTACCACTGCTGGCTGTAAAAGGACTTTCTGAAAGCCGGGCCATCGATTCATCCATAATAGGCATGCTGCCCGGATGGCTGCAGGGTATTTCTTTTTTCGGTGCAGTTGCTGTTATCTATTTTGCGGGAAGATACCTCATCGTCCCGCTCCTGAGGATTGTTGCACGGACCGGGCTAAGAGAGTTATTTACTGCATCATCACTTCTGCTGGTTGTAGCAGTTGCCCTTCTGATGGAGCTAATAGGAATAAGCCCCGCACTGGGAGCATTTCTTGCAGGAGTGGTTCTTGCCAACAGTGAATACAGGCACGAGCTTGAGAGTGATCTTGAACCATTTAAAGGTCTTCTCCTCGGGCTATTCTTTATAGGTGTGGGAGCCTCAATAAATTTTGACCTGATAATCAACAGGCCCGGTATTATTTTCGGTTTGGTCATAAGCATTATGATAATAAAATTTACAGTTCTGTTCATAACCGGGAAGCTATTCAGGGTTAATGCTGATCAAAACCTCCTGTTTGCTTTCGCGCTGGCACAGGTTGGAGAGTTTGCCTTTGTATTACTGTCATTCTCCAACCAGCTGGCAATTATCAACCGCCAGTGGATGGAGATATTTATGGCAGTTACTGCAATAACCATGACAATAACACCCCTTCTCCTGCTAATAAACGAGCGCATGATTGATCCTCATAATATTAAAAAGGAACAAAAGGAAAAACAGGTTGCTGATACGATTGTTGGGAATCACCTGGTAATAATTGCAGGATTTGGTCATTTCGGGAGTACAGTCGGTCGTTTTCTGCGGGCAAATGGCATTGAGGCTACTATCCTTGATCATGATTCAGATCGCGTTAAGATGCTAAGAAAGATGGGATTCGATGTTTACTACGGTGATGCCACAAGGATCGACCTGCTTAAGTCAGCGGGAGCTGATAATGCCACTATACTGGTCGCAGCAATTGACTCGCCGGAAGTGAACCGTGAACTTATTAATACTGTGCGGAAAAATTTTCCGCGGCTGAGGATAATGGCCAGGGCTAAAAGCCGCATGGATGCATATGAGCTTATTGATCTGGGATTGACAGATATTTACCGTGAAAGCCTGCATACCTCAGTTAAGCTTGCCGTGGATGTCCTTTCCTCACTTGGCTGGCGGAGGTATACTGCTACACGTCAGGGACAGAGATTTCTTAAGTATGACGAAGAAACATTAGTAGAAATGGCCGAACACCGGCACGATATAAGGAAATACCTCATTAAGGCCCGTGAGACATTCAGGATCCAGGAGGAACTTCTTTCAAAAGATCTGAGCCATGATACTGGTGAGAACGACCATTCATGGGATTCCGACCAAATCAGGGAAACCATTGGGAAGAATCAAAAATAATTTAGGTCTTTCCCTTTCCGTATCTCTTTCTTAATATATCCCTCGTATTAAGTATAATGGAAATCATTAAAGCAACAATAAATGAATACAGGGTTACCTTATCGACATTTGATGAACTTACATCGAGTCCGGTCAACCTGTCTGCAATATATTTAACGTAGGATGATGGCAGATCGTTTTCACCAAGACGTTCAAGAATCCTGAAGTGCCAGTCAGTAAACGGACAATAACCTAATGTCCCATAAATAAGGCCAAGAAATACCCATGAGGCACCGGTCAGAATTAATGTAAGCAAGTTCAATTTCCTTGTTTTACTCCAAATCCACCCGAAAAGGTTAATAACTATAAGGGAGGTATGGAATACAATAAATAAAATATCAAGAATATGATAGATCATTTTCAGTTATGAGCATGAAATATCCTGCTGATCATAGCATATCTTATCCTGCAATAATAATCCCTGTCTGACCATATTCGGGTTATGAATATTTAACTGTCTTATCCAGGGGACGTCCGAGGCTTTCATACAAACCCTTCCTTCCTGCCTTATCTTTTGTCAGGATTTCACTGGCATATTGTGCTACCTGTTCAGCAACTGCCCGGGACACAAAGATGCTATCACCACAACATAAATTATCTTCTTCATAATACTTACTATTAATAATTAATATTACGCACCTTTTTTCGGATGGTATCGAAAATTAATCTAAAATTACAAAAAAATAAGGAGACAGGATTTACCGGGATATCAGGTAGTTTCAGGGAAATAATAAGGGCCCCTTCCGGAGCCTTTATGTTCATGTTTTCAGATGAAGAAATTTTTTATTTCTTATCATAAACCATTTTGGTCGTTACTTCACCATTCTGGCCTGTCCTGGTGCTGGTAACTGTCAGGGTTTTTGCATCTGTAAGGGTCCATGACTCTGTTGAAGTTCTTTCATTCCCATTGAAGGATGATGTAGTTGTAATGGAGAGCGTCTTGCCATCAGCTGACCATTTCGCTGTTGATTTGCTTTCGCCCCTGCCCGTTGTATTCACACTCTCCTTTCCATCAAGAGTATACTTGGTGATCCTTGCTGTGCCATCCTGGCTTGAACGTGTCTGGGTTAGAGTGTTAGCATCCTGGGTAACAGTAAAGGAACCGCCTCCGCCACGCTGGCCTCCGGCACGCTGTCCGCCACCGCCTTGTCCGAAGGTGCTCTTCTCAGCATTTAGGGTCCAGGAACCTGCAAAATTTGCCTTGCCGGCCTGCGCATTTACCATAACCGGAGTTACAAGAGCCAGCATGATAGTCAATGAGATTAACCTCATAAAAACTGAGTAATTAACCTGCAGATTTTCAAAATGTCTTTTCATATCCAATGTATTAAGAAGTTGATAATCTATATTGACAACCAATACTACCGGATTATTCCACGATCATTAAAAAAAAACAGTTTTTTTCAGATTTTCCCCCGTAAACAGGCATTCACGGTAATAAATACTGGCATTGTATTTTACAGCATTGAGAAATCCCGCTGTGCGTACATTTCTTAATAAATCAAATAAAGATCACTCAGCCGGGATAAAACGTCTCAATATTTCCAACGGGTATCCAGTCATTCTCAGGATACAATTTATGTTGTGGGAACCGGAAAGGTTCAATCTTCCGGATACCGGTCAATCCTATTAATACCAGGTATTTACTGCCGGCAATTCTGGCAAATTGCTTGTCGGGCAGCTGAAGCCTGTCCTGGTGCCTTATGATGGTCTCATAAGACTCTTCACAGGACAGTTCCCCTGA
>CAYQBZ010000010.1:16956-19562 GCA_964415855.1 uncultured Rikenellaceae bacterium | reverse complement strand
TAAATTTGAGGAGTGAGCTGGATTAGGTACGACAGCTAACCTTCCCCTGGTTATACATCTCAGAATTTCCTGGCATATACGGTTTTGACATTTACAAATTCCCGTATGCCCTGAACAGACAGCTCCCTGCCGTAACCAGACTGTTTTGTCCCTCCGAATGGTAACCTTGGATCCGATTTTACAAGGGCGTTAATGAAAACTGCTCCATCCTCAAACTCATGAACAAGTTCTTCTGCTTTTTTAAGGTCATTTGTGAAGAGTGATGCTCCAAGGCCAAACCTGGTATTATTGGCAATGTTCACCGCTTCGGCGGCATCTTTTACTGTGATCACCGGCGCTACAGGTCCGAACAGCTCTTCTTCAAAAACGGGCATGCCCGGTTTGACATCAACAAGCAGCGAGGGGACATAAAAATTATCCTTTCTGACTCCTCCCGCAATTACCCTGGCACCCATTTCAACGGATCTTCTTACCTGTTCTTCAACAGTATCTGCTTGCTGAACAGTAGCAAGGGGGCCTATGTTTGTCTCTTCCAGTGAAGGATCACCCATCTTAAGCTTCCCGATAGCTTCCATGAACAAAGCAGTGAATTCCTTACTGATCTTTTCATGGATGATAAACCGTTTTGCTGCAATACAGCTCTGTCCTGCATTCTGCATACGCGCCCTGACACCTGTATCAACAGCTTCTTCAAGGTCAGCATCAGGGAGCACAATGAAGGCATTACTTCCTCCCAGTTCCAGAAGGGTTTTCTTGATATTCTTCCCGGCTGCTTCAGCAACTTTCTGTCCTGCAAACTCGCTTCCCGTAAGTGAGACAGCCTTTATTGCGTCGTTCTCAATAATTCCTGCCACCTTGTCTGACCCTATAACAAGGTTCCTGAATACAGGATGAGGGAAACCCGCTTCGGAAAAAATATCTTCAATATGCTGTGCACAGATCTGAACGTTTGAAGCATGTTTGAGCAGGGCAGTATTGCCTGCCATTAGTGTCGGTACAGCAAAACGGAAAACCTGCCAGAACGGGAAATTCCAGGGCATGATACCTAATATAGTACCCAGGGGTTCATAATTAACATAACTCATATCTGCATCAGTTTCAACAGCTTCCCTTTGAAGGAAGCGCGCTGCATTTTCAGCGTAGTACTTACATACCCATGCGCACTTTTCAACTTCGGCTCTTGATTCAGATATAGGTTTTCCCATCTCTTCCGTAATTGACCTGGCATACATATCTCTCTTACTGATAAGCAAGCCCGAAACATTCTTCATAAGAGATCCTCTGAGTCCGGTGTCTGTCCTCCTCCAGTTATCAAATGCCTTTCCTGTCAGGTAAAGAAGTTCATCAAGTTTTGCACCCGGGTACTCCTCGAATTCCTTAATCACTCTGTTGGTGTATGGATTAATGCTTTTTAGTGACATCATTATTTGTTTTAAAATTGATCGGGTTGCTTAGCTTTTAGAAATCTTTTCACTTTCATATCTGATGTGTTCATTTTCTCTTTTCATCTTGTCAGGTTTTAGAACGGATATTCTTAAAGATATCTGCCGGTATCTTTTTTATATAAAATTAGCCAATTTATCAGAACTATAATATACAAATAGATCAGGTTAACGGAAGGAATTGAATCATTCCCTGTACACGTGACTTCAAAGTTCTCTAAGATGTGAAGATAGATATACTGAAGAAATTATTATCACGAAGAGGATATTAGCCTGGGCAGGTAGTAATCGGAAGAGTATCGGCCGCTGCCGGATATCAGAAGTATAACATAACCTGTAAGGTAAAGTAGCACGTTATAATGTGAGAATATTGGTTCATCTCCATGTACAATGAGCATTATTACCATCATGGTTATTATCAATGGAATTGCAGCCAGTCTTGTTCCGAGTCCTATTCCGATAAGGACGGAACAAAGAAATTCTGCAAAGACAGTCAGGATCAAAGATGCGGTGGGTCCAAGTCCCAGGGGATCTGCAAAGTTAAAATTACCGGACAGGATCTTTTCTAATTTTGGCAGGCCATGAGTAAGCATGCTTACTGTTATTGCAAGTCGCAGTACCAGCAGAGTAATATTCATTACCCTGCTGTAATCATTTACTTTAAAGAATATTTTAAGCATTCCGGCAGTTTTAAGTCTGTAATTTAACTAATGGCGGTCTTGAATCTCTACATGAGCTAAACAGATGAACAGGTATCTTGGTTCATCAGCCCGCTAAGATTAATCTTTATCACAGGATTAGAGTACCTGGCAATAATATTTATGAGTTCCGTAAAAAATGGGGTAGGTCCAAATAGTAATATATACGATCAGGAATATCCGGGGAAAGACATATCATATAGTTTAACCTGATCCGGTATTGACCTTTAAGAATGTCATATTGAACATTTTCTGATTCATATTGTTCTACACTAAATACTTAGGTCTGCCTCTTGAGCAAAATATCCCATCAGTATTTAAGTGGCGGGTGTTTGAATAGGGATATTTCTCTGAAGTAGTTAAGGAGGCTGTTACTTAGTCAATGATCTGTTCATTGAGTTAATTTTATAATATCCGGGAGTCATGAAACCAATAAAAATCATAATCCTGTTTGTAATGTTAACAG
>CAYQBZ010000010.1:13847-16946 GCA_964415855.1 uncultured Rikenellaceae bacterium | reverse complement strand
GCTTGCCCTACACTCATGCAGGAAAGATGAACTGACTTCAATAGGGAAGGAGATACTTACAAGTAAGAGTTGGAAACTGGCATCGGCAAGAGTTAATGGTATGGATATAACCCCGGCTGAATGTGAGAAAGACAATTTTGTTAAGTTCTTCACCGATGGTACCTATACAGAATTTATAGGCACAAACAGGTGCAACCTTCTGGAAATGGATCATACCGACAAATGGTTCCTTTATGATAATGGTACAAGACTGATATTAGGTCCGCTTCATTGTTCTGTTGAAATAAACCAGGATAAGCTGGTCCTTTTTCTTATTGACGGGAAGAATACCGTAGTTAAAACTCTTATTCCTGAATAGTGACACGGATCGTAAAAATAAATTAGTTGCAGATAATACATGCATCTCCGCCTTCTCTTTTTATTAGAAGTCTGAATCCTTTTCTGAAAGGATATTCAGGCTCAGATAAGCTGGTTCCCTTCCTGTTTTCGGGCCGGGCCCATAATAATTCCTGTCAGTACTCCTTATATTAACCGGCCAAGCAGGAAAAATACTGCACTGGTGATACCTGCAATCATGTTCTTCTTTGTTTTCGTTGCATTGATAATCATACTTATTTGTTGAAAAGCAGCCTGAAAGGTATGTTTGAATGAATGTATCCTGTAATGTCAAATGTGGGGAATAGTTAAAAAAAAATAAAGATTTGGATTTGTCGGTTGGTCTTAATAAATTTGGATACATTAAAATGACGACGGGACTATCTCCTGCATGAAGCGGTTGATCCATTCCGGGAACAGTTTAGTCATTCTGGTATGACTATATAAAATGGGAATACTTAACGTGGAAAATAATCTATGATCATATTCTTTACCATAAATCTTAAATAAAACCCAAATTATGAAAAGACGCAAATTTGTAAAGTCCGTAGCTGCAACAGGTGCCGGGCTAATTATCCTTCCGGGTGGCATTCTGTCTGGTCAGGGGCCCAATGATAAGCTTAATATTGCACTGATTGGTGCTCACGGCCGCGGCAGCCAGCATTACCGTAACCTGGAGAATGAGAATGTAGTTGCCATCTGCGACGTAGTTGCCGATAATATGGCTTTGGCAGCCAAGCAATATCCGAACGCCAAACAGTATATCGACTGGCGTAAATGCCTTGAGCAAAAGGATCTTGATGCAGTTTTTATATGTACTCCGGATCATCACCATGCATTCATCAGTATAGCTGCCATGAATCGGGGATTACACGTTTATTGTGAAAAACCTCTCGGCGAATGTGTGATTGAAGCCCGTGAAGTAAGGAAGGTTTTCCTTGCAAACAAGGGCAAACTGGCCACACAGGAAGGCACTCAACGTCATGCCAATGAGAATTTCGACCGTATAAGGGAACTGGTGCATGGAGGTGCTATAGGTGATCTGCAGGAAGTTTTTACCTGGGGAAACAGAACCCATGATAAACAACATTACCTCCCTGCTGCCGGACCGGCTCCAAAAGGAATCGACTGGGAACAGTGGATCGGACCTGTTCAGATGCATCCCTTTAACCCGGGTTACTTCGGTGCAAGACCGGGGGCCGGCTGCCTGCTCTGGAACATGTACCACGATTTCGGAAGCTGGCAGGTTGGTGATATGGGCAGCCATACCATGGATCTTGCCTGGAACACCATTGACGCAACGGACAGCGGCCCGACAAGTGCAGTTGCCGAAGGAGACCCATGGAGCCCGGAGGTCTGTCCATCTGACCACCATGCAACATTCACCATACCACCAAACAGCTGGCGCGGTGAGATCAAACTTCACTGGTACCAGGGAACATTGAAACCAAAACTTCCCACACCGGCAATTGATATTGCCAGAATAGGGCACGGTGCCATGTTCACAGGTACGAAAGGATCCATAATCGCTGATTTTACCACACGAATGATTCTCCCGGTCCGTGAGGGTGGTGATATGACATATTACGATTCGCCGCGCCCGGCTACTATTGCACCTCCGATTGGTAATTTTGTGCACCAGTGGACAGCCGCCTGCAGGAATCCAAGCATGAAGACCGCCTGTGACTTCGATTACTCGGGACGCATGATCGAAACCCTGATGCTTGGGCTGGCAGCCCATCAGGCAGGCAAGGAACTGATCTACGATCCGATTGAGGGACGGGTGACCAACGATGCCATCGCCAACGATTACCTCCGTAAGGAATACAGGAAAGGTTGGGTACTTAACGGATAATTCCGGTATTCCGGTATTGGCATAATTTATGCTGCGGAATATGAAACTTTGGTTGAGTGTCTGTAAGATGAATATTATAAATTCACAAAAATTAAAAGAAAATGAAAAGTAATCTATCGAATCTGATGAAGTTGTTAGCGATGACAATAGTAATTGCATTACTTGCACCGGTAACGACCCAGGCACAGGCCGGGAAAGCTAATTTCTCAGGTACCTGGACAATGAATGCTGAGAAAAGCACCCTTCCGGAAGGTGGCGGAGGCCGTGGTGGAGGACGTGGTATGTTTGGCGGAGGGAGTTTTACAGTTGCCCAGGATGCAAACACACTTACCCAGACCAGGGAAGGACAGAATGGTACTTTCACCACAAAGTATACCCTGGATGGTAAGGAGACAGTCAATACATTCGGCCAGGGTGAAAGCAAATCAACGGCAAAATGGTCGGCAGACGGAAAATCACTTACCGTGGTTACCACTATGAACTTCAACGGCAATGATTTCACAACAACAGCTGTCTGGACCATGGTCGATGCAAGGACACTTTCGATCACTACCACAAGACAGGGTCAGAACGGTGAGGTTAAAACAACTATTGTTTATGATAAAAAGTAATGTGGATTTGAAGTTGTTATAATATTAAAGGGCTCCGTAAGGGGCCTTTTTTTATCCGGACAATATTATTGAGGTAATTAGATTTGTTTTCCAGTGGCTGCTTTATTAATTTTGCTTATGTGTAGCATAAATCAGGCATTCTCCAGTCCTTTGAAGAAAAGAAGTGCCTGAATGGGAACCGAATCAATCATCACCTCAAAATACTCGGAACTCATCACCCAGAATTTCTCTCGGGCCCTTTCATAAGAGACGATTATG
>CAYQBZ010000010.1:1196-13837 GCA_964415855.1 uncultured Rikenellaceae bacterium | reverse complement strand
TGATGGTTTTTCAAAATCTTATGTACAATGAAATATTCGTTAGTCATTCTTTTCTGCATTATTCCTGTTCTCGGATCGGGACAAAAGGTTAAATCAGATGTGGAATTTGATGGGTATAGTGAACAGATCCTCCTGGCAAAGAAAAACGCCCTTAAGGCCCCCGGGAAATTGTCAACAGGAGAAATAATAACGGTTGGCTGTGACCAGGGAAGATGTTTCATCCGGATAGAGTACAAGGGCAGGACAATAGAGCAAAATGTTGGTAATGACATTACGACGCTTTCAATCTATGAATATGATTTTGGGGCCGACGGGGACAAGGAAATAGTGGTTGTAAATGATTTCAGTGAGACAGCTTTCATATATATCTATTCCTACAGCAGGGGTATAATCCTGAAATTGTTTGAAAAAGAGATAAAATCCGATAAGCTGGTCCTTAAGAAAGACTATATCGAATATTACAGGCAAGGCATGGTTGATTCATTATGGAACTATTACCAGGGTCAGTTCTGGAGAATGATTCCATATAAGGATGAATAGAAAAAGTAATCCGGTCCAGGTTCCGGGGCCTTACAATTGTTGTATTACAATTTGTCCCGCTTTCCGGAAAATCATCCGGAGTCGCATGTCACTGCTTAAAAAGATCTGAATATATCCACTGTAGGCTCACCATTGGCATTTAAATGCAATACTGCCATGCTTCCCCATTTTAACATGTTCCCTGTGCAAAGGACCTTTAATGACATGTTGATAAATGCTCCTTCAGCCGGCATTTCACCAGGCATGATGTCATCCAGCCATCCATCGGGCTGATCATAATCAATCGGCCAGCCTTCATTATAGTACGCAGGATTATTCCAGAAATCCCATATTATGCCCAGATTGTCATGACCTGTATCAATCAGCCTGGCCTTGTCGCCAAATTCATTATGAACATCGAAATCTTTGGTGTTCCAGTGAACAGATTCAAGCATACCGTCTTTTGAGAGTTTGAAAACGAAATGATGGCAATATGTCCCTGAAAGTGTTCCAATCTCGGGTCCATAATCAATACCATCATAAATATTAACAACAACATCCTGGCTTAAGGTCCTTTGACCCTGGAGCATACTGCCAGACAGCACGGCAACAGCAATAATCATTAAAGTTAGTTTCAGAGTTTTCATAGCAGGTACTTTTAAGTTAATTAATACTCAAAGTTCTGCACTGTATTTGCTAAAATCCACCTCATATGTATCAAAAAGTAACATTTTTGATTCATACATGAGATATGCTTGGTCTGGATTTAAAACTGACTGAAATAACGGTTACAGGGAGCCGTTTTTGCTGATGCAGAAGAGGTGCCTATAACCCCTGATATAAATTTTCCCCTTACTTATAGCCGGTGAAGCGAACATCTTTTCACCGATGCTGTTTTTAGAGATATAGTTAAACTCAGTACCGGGTTTTATCACTGTTATTACTCCATTATCATTAGGCATGTACACCAGCCCTCCTGCAAATACCGGAGAAGCGTACTGGGGTCCAAGGTTTTCTTTCCATAAAATATTACCGCTGGCAACATCAATGCAATGAACCTGGCCGGTTGTCATTGTGGTAAAAAGATAATCGCCTGTGACTATCGGTGAGGGTACATATACGGCTCCGTTTCGCGATTGCCAGGCAACATGGCTTGATGTGACGTCTCCTTTTCCGTCCGGTCTTATCGCCATCAGGATACGTACAGGCCATGAACTGCTGAAAATAACCAGGTCCGCTTTCTTATCATAGACCGGACTTGAGCAGAATTCCTCCGATGGCCCCCTGACATACCAGTACCTCGAACCATCGCCCGGATTAAACGAGGAAATCTCTTTATTACCACCATAAATGAGCTGCATCTTTCCTGCCATTTTTGCAATAATAGGAGTGGTAAAACTGTGAGCAGGATTGTCGTGTGATACTTTCCATATTACATGTCCGTCGGCCCGGCTCAGGGCAGCAAGAAAGGAATCCACCTGGCTCCCTCCATTAATAATTACCTTATCTTCAAATAGCACAGGCGAACAACTGAATCCATGAGGACTGTAATATGTCCCCGGACGTTGCGTCCATACCTGTTTACCTGTGAAATCATAAGCAGCTGCCACAACCTCTTTCCCGTCGAGGAAGGCCACATAGATAAGTTTACCATCTGTGGCCGGTGTCCCTGAAGCAAAACTGTTATCGTTGTGTTTCTTTTCGAAGCTTGTTTTGAGCACTGTTCTCTGCCACAGGAGATCTCCTGTATTGCAGTTATAGCACAGCAGAACCTTTTCGTGTGTCTCCGGCAGAGCCGTAATAGTGAATAGTCTGTCATTCCAGATCACCGGCGAAGAATATCCGATGCCAGGAACAGTCTTTTTCCACACTACATTGGTTACTGAATCCCACAGTGCAGGAAGGTTTGTCTCAACACTTGTGCCGTCTCCGTCAGGCCCCCGCCATCCAGGCCAGTTCTGAGCAAAAGATATATGTAATGGACTTATAATGAGTATGATGAATATAATACTAAATGATCTTAACTTGGTCATCAGGCTTGAGCTTTGGTTTAACAAAAAAAAGAGTTGCCGGTCAAAAATAGAAAAAAATACTGTTTTGCAAAGCGAATGATGTTAAAGGCGAGTATAATAGGATGGATTCACTTCCCGTACCCTTATAATCAAAATCATATTATGATGAAATATATTAACCTTTTTTAACCGCGTTGCACTTCAATAATTGACAAGTTTTGATTTGCTTTGTATAATGGTCATATATATCTTGACGAGGCTGAATTTTCCTGTTTTGTTAATTAAATTATCGGATATGAAAAGAGCAGTTATATACATCTGCATGTTAATGTTTTCAGTATATTCGGTTGCGCAGATACCTGAATCGCAGTACTTCCTGGCCAGAAATGACAAGGGATCAGGCGGAAGCTCTTCCGGAACAGCTGTGGAAAATACCGTTATTGGTTTAAACAAGACGCTGGGAGGCTATGTGTTTTATGTGACACCTGACGGCATTCATGGCCTGGTGGCGGCTACACAGGATCAGGCTGCGTCATCAGACTGGTACTCCGCCCAGGATGCAATCAGTAATCCGGCCAATCATAATGCTGATGGTAAAAAATATACCGACTGGCGCCTGCCTACCAATTATGAACTAAACCTGATGTACAACCAGAAAGCTGCCATAGGTGGTTTCGTCGAAGCTTATTACTGGAGTTCTGTTATGAATGGCATTAACTATGCATGGCTTAAGAATTTCGGTAATGGCAGCACGGATTTCGGTTCGAGAGACAGTAACAACCACGTCAGGGCCGTAAGGGCTTTTTAGCCTGCCCCTTTAACCTGTTCCATTTCTTCCGGACGTTTCTGACAGTATTTACCGGGATATACGTCAGCACAGGTATACATACTCTTTTTCGGGCCTTTAGTAAAAGATAATTCAGCCGGGAATGAATGTGAAATTTGCATGTAAGACAAAAATCTATTAATATAGCATTCAAAAGCCGGAAAAATCTGAATACCGGTCAAGTTCTACCTATAACATGTATATTACAAATATCAGCCACCTGCTCAATGCTGCAGGCAGAATGAAAAAGGAAATGCCTGACGAAGTAAGGGAACTTACAGGCTTTTTAACACAGGTTATCGATACAACCACGACAATTCTGCCTCACACTCTTACAACTACAAATGTAAGATGCTTTAAAAAAGGATGTTATGGATCCATCAAAACAGCAATAATAGCAAAGAGTGATGAGATTCACTGGTATTGTCCCGATTGCGAAGCCGAAGGTATTATAAGTGGCTGGCAGGAGACCAAATGGAATAATAAATCTGTGAAGAAGTGATCTCCTGCTTTAAAGAAAGGGACGTATAACAGTATTTTAAGCGGAATACAACATTCAGAATTTTTTATATTTTTGTATATAATAAGTATGGTGTAAATCAACATTTTATTATCAGAAATGAATTTAGATAAAATTCATATTTTACCTACGGATAAGACTCCTGAATTTTATCTTGATCCTTCCGGGATTATAAAGATAAAAGGAAGGGCAATTGATGAAGATATCAGGAAAGCCCCGGAGCAGGTTATGGACTGGATTGATGCCTATCTTCTGAGACCGGCTGATCTGACAGAGGTAAATGTCGCTCTGGAATACCTGAACAGCTTCAATACAATGATTCTTACATCTGCCCTGAAGAAAATATCAGGGGTAAAGGCCCTTGGAAAAGAACTGGTCATGCGATGGTATTATGAAGAGGATGATGAGGATATGTGCGAAAGAGCGAAGTATATTTCAAATACTATCAATATTCCTATTGAATTTATTATAACAACGGATATTTCCGGTTCTTAGACCAGGGCAATTTTTAGTCTTTTTGATTGTAAATGTGATCACGCTTACAATGGTAATTTCAATTTTTTTTTGCATCACAGCTATTACTGTTTCAGGTCACATTGCTTCCGATAATATTGCTTATATATGCCATTTATTGGTTATCCCTGATAGTTTATTTCACTGATTTTCATTTTACATACATATATTACCGGTTCAAAAAATATACATATTATAATACATATTTTAATACATATTTTAATACGTATATTTTAATTAAAAATTTATGCTTATGAAAATGGACAAGAACATATCTTTTTTAAACAGTCAAAGGAAGATCGAACGGAGGAGTTTTCTCATATCGCTGACTGCGGGATCTGTTTGTGCTGCAATGCCGGGAAACTCTTCCGGCTATTCAGACCTTGTTAAGAAACAGTCCGGAATGGGGAATAATTCCAGCCAGGGAAAGAAGATACTGATGAAGGTGGGGTGCCAGTCAGGTGGTACATCAGACAAAGACCTTGAATTTAAGGCCCGTCATGGTGTGTTTAACATCGACGGGGGCTCACCGAAATATATTGAAGGGCTGGGATGGGACCTTCAGGATTCGCTGAAAAAAAGGGAAGCCTGTGAGAAATATGGAATATCACTCGATGCCTATCATTTACCCCTTTCATCGGCAGGAATAGATAATGTTATTTTCCCTAACATTATGTTTGGAAAAAGTCCTGAGCGCGACCGGGAGATTGAAATCCTTCAGCAGATGATTTCGGTAGCAGGCAAGACAGGTGTATATTGTCTGAACTACAACACTACAATTCTAGAGATATTGCGTACCGGAAGGACTCTGGATCCTTCGCGTGGGAATGCCTCTTACACGACATGGGATTACAGGGACGCTGTGAATAGAAAGCAACCCGGTACAATTGCCGGCACTGTTTCATCTGAACAGGTTTATGAGCGGATAACATATCTCCTCGACAGGCTCCTTCCTGTTGCCGAAGAATACAAAGTACGGCTTGCAAATCATATTCCTGATCCGCCCACACATGCCGGATACAGGGGTATCACAAGGTGGAACAGTCCGGATGTATTTGAAGGGATCAAACGGTTTGCATCACTGTACAACAGTAAATACCACGGATTCAATCTTTGTCTCGGTACTGTAGCTGAGGGTCTTAAATATCCGCTTACTGAAATACTGCCCATTATCAGGTGGATAGGAGAGAGAAAGCAGATATTCAATATTCATTTTCGTAACATTAAAGGAGGATGGGATCATTTCCAGGAAGTCTATCCCGATAACGGCGACATGGATATGTATCAGGTTATTAAGGCACTGAGAGATGTTGATTATCCATACATGGTTATGCCTGATCATGTTCCGCATCATCCCGACCCGGAGAGTAGCAACCAGGCTTTTGCCTTTGCGTATGGTTATATTAAGGGACTTATTCAGGCGCTTTCTGCTGAAGCATGATCATTGAATTGCAGTTTATGCGTTATACAATAGTAAAGCTGAAACTACTTTCATTAAAGTTATCTTTAAGTCTGATCTTTTTGGTGCCGGCTACAGGATTTCTGTTTCTTGGTTCATGCAGTAACAAGATTGAAATTACTTATGGAGGCGGGACATCCTCATTTGACGAAGGCTGGCGTTTCACGAGAGACAGCATCGCGGGTGCAGAGTATCCTGACTTTGACGATTCAGAATGGAGGATTATCGATGTGCCTCACGACTGGAGCATTGAGGATCTTCCGGGACAGAACGGGGTGGATATAATCGGTCCATTTGACAGATCAGCCATTGATAAAGGAACTTCTGCCTACCTGGTGGGAGGGACAGGCTGGTACAGGAAAGAATTTACCATCAGGAAGGAGGATAAGGATAAGATTGTCTTCCTGCAGTTTGATGGTGTCTGTATGAGATCCGATGTCTGGCTTAACGGAAAGCACCTGGGTTTTCATCCTTATGGATATACTCCTTTCTGCTATGATATCACTTCCTGTCTGAATCCCCCCGGGCAATCAAATGTTGTTGCCGTGCGTGTTAAAAATGAAGGAATGAATTCACGATGGTATGCCGGGTCAGGCATAACAAGGCATGTGTGGCTTACACTGGCAGATCCTGTTCATATAGATGTATCTGGTGGTTTATATATTACAACGCCTGTCGTTGGAGAAAATTCAGCTGAAGTAAAAGTATCAACAACACTGGTAAATGCCGGCAAGAGTGATGAGAATATTGTCCTGCGTACGGAGTTAACGGATCCATCAGGCAAAGTGGCAGCAAATGTTACCAGCATGTCAGTTGTTGAATCTGGTCAGAAAAAACAGGTAGTACAGGAAATCGAGGTAAGCAATCCGTTTCTCTGGTCGATCGATTCACCCGATCTCTACCGGGCGGATGTATCTGTGCTGATATATGATGAGGTTGTTGATGTTCAGTCAGTTCCCTTTGGGATCAGAAGCATTAAGATAGACGCGCTTAACGGTTTTGCGATAAATGGTAAACCGGTTGAAATGATCGGTGGTTGTATTCATCACGATAACGGGCCCCTGGGGGCTGCTGCTGTCGACCGTGCCGAGGAACGTAAAATAGAGTTACTTAAAAAAAACGGTTTCAACGCGATCAGGACCGGGCACAGTCCCCCGTCACCAGCCCTGCTTGATGCCTGCGACCGCCTGGGAATGGTGGTTATAGATGAAATATTCGATGTGTGGGAAACTGCCAAGAGGAACCAGGACTACCACCTCTTTTTCCGGGAATGGTGGCAGAGAGATGTGGATTCATGGGTAAGACGCGACAGGAATCACCCTTCAGTTATTATCTGGAGCATAGGAAATGAGGTCCGCGAGGCCTATGATACATCAGGATTAAGAATAGCCCGAAACCTCACAGGTGAAATACGCCGGCTTGATGATACGCGGTGGATCACAGAATGCTTCATTGATTTTAACTGGATGAGAGGCCAGAAAAGCAGATGGGATGAAATTCCGGAACATATGGCCCTTTTTGACCTGATTGGCTATAATTATGCATATAAGAGATATGAGGAAGATCATATTAAATATCCTGAACGTGTTATGATCGGCACGGAAACAAATCCTCCGCTCGCACTGGAAAACTATGAGATGGTCATGAAGCTCCCGTATGTCATAGGATATTTTGTCTGGACGGCCATGGATAACCTTGGAGAGGCAGGTGCCGGTCTGCCGCAGCTAAGGGACATAGTTCCCGTTGACGGGTCATCACAGGCAGCCGAAGGATTCTTCAGACGCGATACCTGGCCAGTATTTACCAATTACCAGGGAGATATCGACATGGCAGGAAACAGGAAAGTACCTTCTTATTACCAGCATGTGGTCTGGGGTAAAAGCAAAGTTGAGATATTTGTTCACCGTCCGGTACCGGATGGCAAAAGAGAAATTATCAGCAACTGGGGTTTCCCCGATGAGCTGAAGAGCTGGAACTGGGAAGGTCATGAAGGAGAGAAACTCCTGGTACATGTGTATACCCGTAGCCGGAATGTAAGTCTTGAGTTAAATGGAAGGACAGTGGGCGGGCAGGAGCTTGTACAGGGAAAAACCATAACGGCTGCTTTCGAGGTGCCATATGAAGCTGGAACACTGGTTGCCCGTTGTTATGACAATGGCAAGGAGACAGCCTCACAGGCGCTGGTGACTACCGGTAAGCCGGCTGCCGTAAGGCTGGTTGCTGACAGGACAAGGATAAAAGCCGACCGGAACGATCTGTCATATGTATGTGCTGAGATCATTGATTCCTTTGGTAATATTGTGCCTGATGCGGATGATACTATGGTAAACTTTGAAGTCAGCGGCAGGGGAGAGCTGGCAGGTGTCGGAAGTGGTAATCCGGGGGATATGTCCAGCTTCCGGCAATCCGGGAAAAAAGCCTGGCAGGGGAAATGCCTGGTGATAATACGACCGGAAACTACTCCCGGGAAAATAAAAGTTACAGCTACTGCTGAAGGACTGAAGAAAGCCTCAATAACTATTTCAGCCAATTGAATCCGGCATGGTTCGCATGCGGAAGTCCCAACCTTCAGGACGGGAAGAATGTATAAGCTCCAGGGAGATGATCAGATAAGAGCTGATTAGTTAGTAATTACATCCACTTCGGCATATCCTGTATTATTGCTGCCATCTGTATTACTCAGGGCCCGCAGTTTTATATAACGAACTTTTTCAGGCGCAAATTTTTTTATTTGCCACAGGGGGTTGTTTTGGATATTTGAGAATTCACCCTGATCTGCCATTTTCCATTCTTTATTATCCTGCGAAACATAAAACTGGTAACCGGTATATTTATTTGATTCCTGTGTTGGTATACTTCCGTCTGATGTATAGTAAACATCTGATTCTTTATCAACAGGAGTTATGGCTATCTCACCGGATTGCCTTCTTATAATGGACAGAGGCGACAGTATTTGTGGCGCGTCATAAATTCCGATACTGGAAATCAAAGGGCAGCTTTTCGAATCGGTAATATTAAACCGCACCTTTGTTGCCTGCACCATAGGGAAACGAAGGATACGCTTATAACCGATAGTGGTTTCTTTAGCCAGTTCCTGCCATTCCCCGTTTACCAGGGCTTCCACGGTAAATGATTTTACACGTTGTCCGAGGCGGATGTACTCCTGTGCCATGAAACGGTTGAAAGTGGCTGGTTTCCCGAAATCTATGGTCAATGAAGCTGTTGTTACACTATCATCGGTTGCCCAGTACGAATCTTTATCTCCGTCTGTAGTGTTGTCTGCCCTGAATTTTCTGCTGTTACCGCGAACATTCGAGGCTTCTGCCCTTTTATTACTGGCAAGGTCCGTTGCAAATGCTTCCTTTACATTCTTTGCAAATTCAAGTGCTGCTTTCTCATCATTTTCATGGATCAGGCCATTGGGCATGATCGGGAAATTGATAAGTAATGTTGCATTGCGTCCGATGGAATTGTAATACGTGTCCATAAGCTGGGTAAGCGTTTTAACTTTGCTGTCCTCCCTGGGGTGATAGAACCATTCCGGCCGTATGGAGGTATTTACTTCGCCCGGGACCCATGCATCTCCGTCTTCCACGCCGTACCTCAGCATATTCGTGGGTACATCGCCGGTGGAATATAACAAGCTCCAGTTAGTTTCCCCGACATAGCCCGCTTCTGTCCCTACCCAGCGCAGGTCAGCCCGGTCCCCTCCATCGTTCCATATTACTATATTGGGCTGCAGTTCGCGGACCAGTTTATAGGTATTTTTCCAGTCGTAATATGTTTTACGGTCTATTCTGCGGGTTTCATTGGCGCCGCCATAATATCCTGAACCTCCATTGGCCCCGTCGTACCACACTTCGAAGATATCTCCGTAGTTCGTAAGGAGTTCCTTCAGCTGGTTCCTGAAATAGGTTATATATTCAGGTTTTCCGTAACCGGCATAGTTTCTGTCCCAGGGTGATAAATAGATACCTAACTTCGGCCCGTATTCTTTACAGGCATCGGCTAATTCGCGGACAACATCTCCCTTTCCGTCGCGCCAGGGAGAATTTTTTACGGAATATTCAGTGTATTCAGAGGGCCAGAGGCAAAAACCACAGTGGTGCTTTGCTGTCAGTATTATACCTTTCATACCTGCTTCCTTACAAATACGGGCCCACTGGCGACAATCCAATTCTGTCGGGTTAAACAGGTTGACATTTTCATCCCCGTATCCCCACGACTGATCTGTATAAGTGTTTAATGAGAAATGGATGAATGCATAATACTCCATCTCCTGCCATCTCATCTGGTTTTCATTAGGAACAGGGCCGCAGGCGTCGGGAGCCTCTACCTGACTACAGGCGGAAAAAGTCAAAACTGCAGTAGTTAACATACAGTATATAAGTCTTTTAGTTATTCTTTTTCTGTGTTTCATAGTGATCGAAGTATATCTATCCATATTTTTTGCAATATTATATTTAACCTGTTTGTGTGAGCATAAACAGGGAACGTTACCATGCATTACCTTCCCGTCATTTCATAATGCATTTCCGGTTATATCTTTTCCCGTATCATTTTTCCGGCAAACATGTAATAGTATCCTTGCTGCATTACTCAATATAAATTCATTATAACAGGAAAAAAAATCTGATAACACAAAAAATAATTATTGAAAGCAGAAAATTACATATTTTTAACAAAATAGTACTTTGAATTAACTTTATGATAAATTATCGAACTTATGCTTGATGACTTACAGATTAATTTTAACTTTGGCTCTCAGATTTCATGATCTTTTAATTATTACCGGAATTAATAGTGGTTAACAAGGATTTTTTGCAATTTTGAAGATATAATATATTACTGAACATTAATAATTAAAGCATTTAAGCATGAAGAAAAGATCCGGTCCTTTAATTACAGTCGTATATATTCTTACAGGCATTTTTTATTGTTCATACGCACAGGAAACAGGTTCCTTTACCGATGCCAGGGATGGAAAGGTATACAAAACGGTTAAAATAGACGATCAGGTATGGATGGCTGAAAACCTTGCTTTTAAAGCTGAAAGCGGGTGCATGGTTTATGATAACATAAAAGATTATGTGAATACTCATGGTTACTTATATACCTGGCAAACAGCTATGGAAGCATGCCCTGATGGCTGGCACCTTCCATCCATGCAGGACTGGTGGTTTTTATCCAATTTTCTTGGAGGCGATGATCAGTCAGGTGGAAAACTGAAACAGAGAGGTACTACTTCATGGAAAGGCCCAAATACCGCAGCTACAAATTCAAGCGGCTTTACAGCTCTCCCGAGTGGCCGTGCCGGTGACACAAACATGGAATTTATAGGCGTAAAGACTTTTTTCTGGACAAACGTGGATGATGACGATGTTACCAGCTGGTGCGGGGAATTATCCTCTTCCACCGGAGCTTTATCCCTTTACCCGGTAGATAAGAGTGACGGTTACTCTGTTCGTTGTATAAAGGATTCTGATAAGCAAGGAGAGAATTTCGATTTCTGGTGATTAAATGGAGATGAACCAGGCAGAGCTTAAAGGAAAAAAATCTAAAAATCATATGGCAGGTATGAAGGTATCTGACAAAAACCTGCAATGTAAGCAGGTAACTTTATGTGAATAGGTTATATCCGTAAAGTATCGCCGCTACTTCAACCTCTTTACCTTGAAAGAAGGAACTCTTCTTATACAATATATATGTAACAGGACTCCTGCAGGATTCTAAAATATATTTGCTTTGTAATACCGACTTTCATAACTTTAGAAAAGATATATCACTTATTATTTATTTAGAGCCAAACGGATGAAGAAATTAAGAATCTTTCTCATTAGTGTGATTCTTTCCGGTTTAATTTCCGGGAATCTGCAATCACAGGAACCGGCTGTTATTAAAATCGATCCTGACCGGAAAATAGCTGCAGTTGATCCCAACATCTATGGTGGTTTCCTTGAAGCTATGGTTGCATATCGCGGTCTTTACGAACCTGATTCTCCTCTTGCTGATGAGAATGGATTCAGAAGAGATTTTATTGATCTTATAAAGGAACTGAATGTGACCAATGTCAGATGGCCGGGTGGAAATTATGCATCAGGTTATAACTGGGAGGATGGAATCGGACCCAAAGAACAACGTCGGACAATGCTGGACCTGGCATGGCATTTTATTGAAACCAACCAGATGGGAACGGATGAATATGTGAAGCTTTGTAAGCTTATCGGAGCTGAGAATTTTGTCTGTATCAATGCAGGGACCGGCACTCTTGACGATGCGAGACACTGGGTGGAATACTGTAATGTTGAAAAAGGCACATACTATGCGGACCTCAGGAGGAAGTACGGCAATGAAGAGCCTTATAAAATTAAGTACTGGGCTCTTGGTAATGAAATTGACGGTCCCTGGCAGATGGGTCAGAAGAATGCTGAAGACTATTGTAAGTTCGCACTGGAGGCAGGCAAGCTTATCCAATTGGTTGACAGAGATGTAAAACTAATTGCTTCAGGAGCCTCTAATTACGAACCAACCCAGGGATGGATTGACTGGAATGATTATATATTGCAACATATGGTGGGGAAGATTGATTATATTTCCGTTCACAGGTATGCAACTGAAGCTTTACCCGGTGGCCGGAAAAATACCAGCTTTTCCGACAGGATGTCGTTAGGACTTGATATTGATCAGAAAATAGAGATGGTTAAGGCTCTTATTCAAAAGGCCATGTTAAAATCGGGTTCGCAAAGACCGGTATATATTTCTTACTAATTTGTATTTGCATAATCTCTATTC
>CAYQBZ010000010.1:0-1186 GCA_964415855.1 uncultured Rikenellaceae bacterium | reverse complement strand
GTGGTCAGGCGCCGGTGATAATCTGACAGGAGCATTATTGGTAGCCGGGCATCTTAACTCATTCATAAGGCACGCCGATATCGTTAAAATGGCTAACATTACCATGCTGACCAGCCTTGTCGGTTATTCCCCTGATGGTGATTACAAAAATTGTGTTTTTCAGTCATTTTACCTGTATTCCAATAATTGCCTTGGAACATCACTGGATGTTTTTACTGATTGTGAAAAATACAGTAACGAGGTCTTTAAGGATATACCATATCTCGATGTCAGCGCCGTATTAAACGAATCATCCGGGGTACTGGTGGTTAATGTTGTTAACAGGAGCGAGACTGATGCAATTAGAACCGATATTTTGTTGCAGTCTGGCAACTATGGAGGAAATGCGAAAGTTAGTGAGGTAAATGCTGCAACAACGACTGCACGAAATACAAAAACCGAGGAGAATGTAAGTATCAGGACGAGTGAAATCAAGTTTAAGAACAATACTATTAACTACAGTTTTCCTGCACATTCACTGACCCAGCTGGAGATCCCGGTGAAATAACTTATTGTTTTCCCTGGAATATTATCTGATTATTCAAGAGACCGCATATAGATATTGCGAACGGCTCCAATGGTATTCCATGTTGCAATACCAAGAGGTCTGGAGTAATTCAGTTCCTGACGAATGTGTATCTTTCGCCCGTCTATGGCAACGTTTATAATCTCTTCATCATCGAGCCAGACAATAATCCTGCCGGGGCTGACACGTAAGCGGACATGATACCACACGAAGTTCTCAAACGGAATAACCTGTGTGGTCTCGTTATTAGAGGCGTCGTGGCCATCGATACTCGACAATCCCACGAGACTTCCTCCCCAGCCCCCGAGGATCAGGGAGCAGTGATCTTCACCCACAGGGAAGGTGAGTCCGCAAAAAAAGTCGAAACCATCGTCACGCATGGCTTCCAGGGTTAATTCATAGTTCGTCCTGATGAGCGGACCTTTCCAGGTAATACCTGTTGCGCTATTACCCATAGCCATATAGATCGCGTCGTTGAAAACAAATACTTCACCCTGGAACCCGAAATTCGTGCTTTCCCAATGTCCGAGTGTTTTGCCGTCGAAAAGACTCATTCCCTTTGCATCCTTAAAGCCACTCATCCCTGTATCTTCCGGTTCCTGTTGTATCACGGTACCGGTC
>CAYQBZ010000009.1:0-19586 GCA_964415855.1 uncultured Rikenellaceae bacterium | reverse complement strand
GGATGCCCTGACCAGGCAGCCCGGAAGAAGGATAAGGCTGGTGCACCGGTTTCACATGACGGGACTCTCAGAGATCAATGATGCCTTTAAGGACTATCCGGACATTATGGATCTAAGCATTAAATATTCAATTGCCCACATGTACTCAATCACTGATCCCCCTTTTGCTACAGGCGCTTTTAACATAATACCGGCATCACAACGTACCTGGCTTACGGTAAGAAACGATGATATCTATAGTTTCCGTTGGGGCAATCCGGGTTTTGCACGACAATATATTAAGAACATACCGCATGTTGACAGAGTAACAGGTTTTTATATGGGACCCGACGGATATTGCTGGGGAAAAAACTTCCTGGGAAGAGATGAGGTCGGTCCTAATCCTCTGATAATACAGAAACAATGGTATTCATTCATGTTGTGGGGAAGACTGGGCTATGATCCTGACCTGCCGGATGAGCTGTTCCTTAATACCATCAAAACACGTTTTCCGGGAGTTTCAGCATGGGACCTTATGGCTGGCTGGTCAGCAGCGTCAATGGTATTTCCATGGGTTACCAGACTGTCGTGGGGTGATATTGACCTTAAATGGCTACCGGAGGCATGTATCTCCAGTCCGACATATAAAGGCTTCTATACTGTGAAAGACTTTATCGAAGTGGATCCTGAAGCTGGAAGTAATATCCGCAACATTGCCTCCTGGGCCCAGAACTACGATCAGAACAATAAGGATGACCTGCTGTCCCCTGTAGCCGTTGCAGATACGGTTTCAAAATATGCCCGCCTTGCAATGATCTGTCTCAGCAGGCTGCCTCAGCGCACTCCGGGATCAACGGATGAACTGAATGAGACATTAGGTGACATTGAAGCATTTGCCACAATAGGATATTATTATGCTGAAAAGATAAGAGGTGCCTGCTCTCTGGCACTATATAACTTCTATGGACTTGAAGATGATAAAATGGATGCTGTTGACCATCTTACAAAGGCCAGTCTGTACTGGAAAAAATATGCCGGTATATATGATTCAAAATATAAACCGGCACTTTATAACAGAGTAGGTTTCGTAAATATCCCTTCACTTACTGAAAAAACAGAGGAGGATATTGAGATCGCCCGCAACTGGAAACAATTTGATATTAAGGAATACCAGTCAAAGACCAGGACAGAAACCCCTTTCCGAAAATAAGAGTTTGCTCTGGTGTGTTTTTATCACAAACAACATCTATTTTTTGAAATCAATTTTAAAGCCGATAACCTCCCATGCCGGCAAATCAGAAGGTTTTCTGATCACCAGGGCATCAGCGGTCTGTCTCCAGGTAAGCTTGGCATTACTGCTGACCATCGAGACCGAAGCAACAGCTTTGTCTGCAAATTTTGATGACTTTCCAAGAGATTTGATAATAACATCTCCTTCCGGTTTTCCAAGACAATAAGCATACAGAGTTGAGCCTTTTGTTGTAAAACGAATATCCTTTGAGTTGAATTTATAGTTTTCGTTGAATCTTCCGGGTTTGACCGCCATTGCTTCAGGCGATTTCTCCCCGAATATTTTCCACGGGCGCGATCCATAAATGCCCTCCCCGTTTGCTGATGTCCATACCCCGATCTCTTCAAGGATCTGAAGCATATCAGGTTCCAGGTCACCTTCGGGTGTCTGAACAACATTGATAAGCAGGTTACCATTTTTACTGACAATATCAACAAGCATCTGAATAACCTCGGTGCCGGTTTTATATCTCTGTCCTGTGCGGTAATACCAGTCGCCTATTGAGGTATCCGTCTGCCATGGATAAGGGCTGATTGAGTCCAGTATACCACGTTCAACATCCTGGGCCCACATACCGGAAGACGGCTGTTTGCATGTATAAACAACATCAGTAACACCATTATTTCCCGGTATACCCTGGTTATAAAAATGGGAAATCAGGGTGCGACCAACATTCTCAAAGGGCATCGGGCTGTCTGAATAGAGAAGATCAGGATGATAGTTATCCACCAGCTCTTTAATACACCTGTACCATTCAAGCTGAAATGCAGGATTCGTTGTAAGCCAGGCTTTGTCGTCGGGAAGCGTTGCGGCATGATAGAGATCCTGGTAGTCGAGGTTGGCCCCATCGTATGGGACACCAGCCATAGGACCCTGTTTATCAGCGCCATGAGCTGACTGGTACCAGGTATAACTTGCACCGAGATGCTCTGATACCCCGAACTTCATTCCCTGCTTTTTCGCAGCCTGCTGCCAGAGGGCAACAACATCCTTCTGCGGGCCCATATTGACTGCATTCCATCTGTTTATCTTTGAGTTCCACAGGAAGAAATTGTCATGATGCGAACCCATGCTCACAAAATATTTTGCACCGGTTTTCTTATAGAGCTCCATCAGCTTATCAGGATCCCAGCGCTCAGCTTTCCACAGAGGGATGATATCCTTGTACCCAAATACCGATGGATGTCCATAATGCTCGAGATGATACCTGTAAGCCGGATTACCCTCCTGGTACATCCTCTTGGCGTACCAGTCACCCTGGCGAGGGACAGCCTGTGGTCCCCAGTGAGCCCAGAAACCTAACTTGGCATCGCGGAACCATTCCGGATACTGGTATTGCTTCAGCGATTCATCTGTCGGTTTAAATGGTCCCTCAGATGCTGAAGGTTTCAATTGCTGGCCTGTAAGACCAGTAGCTAAAATTGCTGAAGAAATAATCAGCACGGCTCTTTTTAAAAGGTTTGTTTTCATAATGCTTGGTTTTATTCTATACAAAATACATTTACTTAATGTTATACCTCCGGGATCACTGATTTTCACGGAATATTTCACAGAAGCGATTCCTGTAATCCTTTTAACAAAGTCAAATTTTACCTTTGCTCCATTGCACCTTTCAATACCTCACCCTGATCTTAATAGCCCCCTCCACCTCCTTTTCCGATACTACAATCACATAGCCTCCACCGCTTCCCGACGTTATTGCGCCCGGGTAGGTCGATAAATACTTATTCTCCATCTCGTTCATCACCCAATCGGGTACTGTGAGAGGCAATATTCTTTTCCAGGAGAGCAGTGTGTTTGTCAAAGCTCTTCCAAGACCGTTTACATTTCTTTGCAGGATGGCCTGCCAGCAGCTGTCTCCTGCCTCACCCAGCTCCCGGATAAATGGTTTTTGCAGATGCATTACTTCAAGCGGATCATAACCCTCGGGACGAGGTTCCAGCGGTACCAGGTGAAGCACTTCTGAAAGCCAGTCGCAGATATCTTTTTCAGTAGTTGATTCTATTTCTTCAGGCCAGTATCCGCCATTATAATGCAGGCGATTAATACCTGGGTATAACAACCCTATCTGGTCCTGCGATCCTGACACATACTTCTTACCGGGAGGATTTTCAGCACCGAATAATAACCTGGCATTTTGTCGAAAATCCCCGTCGGGATACCTGTCGCCCCATATCTCAATACCTATTTTTCTCGAGCTTGTAGCAAGGCCTGATCTGTCATTAAAATCCATGGTAGGCCATATCTGGGCAACAACAACCGATCCCGGATATATTTCAGATACCCATGGCTGGTCCATCCATCCGCCAGCCAGGCAAAGGCGGAAAGGGAACCTCATATCTCTTTTTGTGGCAGAACTTGAGCGCGCAGGAAGGCCTGGTTCCGGTACACGTTCAAGAACAACATACTCCACACCCAGTCTTTTACACAACTCCTCTTTACCGGTAGTATGCCCGTCATAATTAACTATGAAGATATCCGGTCTTATCTTTCTCATGTCGGGCTCAAAGTCAAGCATTCCGTTTCCTGAAGCCAGGAACGCATCATGAACGTACCTTATCGATTTAACAATAAATAAACGCTCATCTTCTGAAAAGACCGGCTTCTTCCCCTTCAGCAGGAGAAGGTTTTCATCTCTTCCTATACTTACATACAGATCGCCGTAGGCAGCGGCAGTCTTAAAAAAAGCTACATGACCGCCATGAACAAGGTCGTAACAACCGCTGACCATAACCTTTTTCTTTCCCATAAAGACTTTATATTCAATTTATTTATTGAAACGATCTATATTTCTTTTATCCCTGCTATCATCAGTAAATTGCTCTTTTATCCAGTCAAAGGTTTTTTCCATTCCCGATCTGAGAGGTATTGATGGCTCCCAGCCGAGATACTTCCTAATAAGAGTATTCTCAGAGTTACGACCTCTGACTCCCTTGGGGGCGCCCAGGTCATATTTTCTCTCAAGCTTATACCCGGCAATACTCTCTACAATATCAACAAGCTGATTAATGGAAACCATCTCACTGCTTCCCAGGTTAATGGGTTCTTCAATATTACTGTGCATTATATCCAGTATCCCCTTAATACAATCATCAATATACATAAAACTCCTTGTCTGATGACCATCACCCCAGATCACGATCTCTTTATTCCCGGAAATACCGGCTTCAATCACTTTACGGCATATTGCAGCAGGTGCTTTTTCCCTGCCCCCGTCAAATGTGCCGAAAGGCCCGTATACATTATGGAACCTGGCAACCCTGGTAATGAGTCCAAAATCTTCCGAGAAATGGCGGCACATACGTTCGCTGAACAGCTTCTCCCATCCATATCCATCCTCGGCAAGAGCCGGGTATGCATCCGATTCCTTCAATCCGGGATTATCCGGATCGGTCTGCTTCTCACCATTATAAACACAGGCTGAAGAGGCATAAAAAAATCTCTCTATGCCACAATCCTTTGAGGCCATAAGCAGGTGCGTATTAATCAGGACACTTATCATACATGCGGCCTTGTTATTTTCTATAAAACCCATCCCACCCATATCGGCGGCAAGGTTGAAAACCTCATTATACCCGTTTACTGCGGTGTAACAATTATCCTTAAGCCTTAGGTCAAGAACAAGATTCTCAACATCCGGAAAAACCTGGTACCATTCGTTAAGGGGTTTAATATCAACAGCTCTCACCTTCATCCCTTTCTTAACCAGTTCTTTTACCAGGTGCCCGCCTATAAAGCCACCAGCCCCGGCTACTACTATCTTCTTCATCATGATTTACATTTTAAAATTTATATTTAAAATTATTACTGTTACATTTAATAAGTTCGTGCAGGCTGAGGAGTGAAGTACTACTTCCCACCCGGCGGGATCTTGCAGGTCTTGCAGGTTTTTAATCAAAATCTATTCATCATTTACAACCTTACGACCGTACAACTTTTACAACTTCATAAACTCCATCATCCTATTGTATTCTTGTCTGTCCATCCGTGCGTTTCAAGGGGAGTGCATATCCCGAAAAAGCATCAATTATCGGTTGCACCCTCCTGTTATCATCAAAATATCCCCTTCCACGGCTCATTGGTTCCCACCAGAAAATGCCCCTGCCAAGGCCACCCGGAGTATTGAGGACAATTTCGTTCACCGCCTCAAGCCATGCCTTCTGTCCGGCAGGTGTTTCGGGAAAAGGCGGCTGGTCATTCCTGAAGTACTGGCTTGCCCTCCAGTAGTATCCGGTCTCCACAAGTATTATCTCCTTCCCATATTCCAAAGCTGCAAACTGCAAGTTGTCCTTAAGATCAACAAGGGTCCCGTGCGACCATGGGTAAAATGAAAATCCTATAACATCATAATCGACTTTATATTCAACCATTTTATCGAAAAAGGTCCTGGTCATGGGTATGTCCCCGCCGTGATCCACATGCAGCATTATTTTAACATTGCCATCTTTCCCTGCAACTTCCCTTACTGCCCTGGTCCCGGCCGCAAGATAATCCGTAAACTCTTTCCACCTGCTCAGTTGAAGGCTATCGTACCTGATACGCCCGTCGGGCCATAAAAAACCATTGCCTATCTCGTTCCCTATCTGGACCATATCAGGCAATACTCCAGCCTCTTTAAGAGCAGTCATGGTTTCCTTTATATAGCTGTACACTGCACCAATCCTGTCATTATGTGACAAATCTCTCCAGGCTACAGGGGTAGGTTGCACCATCGGATTTGCCCATCCGTTTGAGAACATATAATCTAGCAGGAAGCGGCATCCATATTTCTTAAGCTCCTGCCCGGCAGCAATTACATACTCCAGATCCTGAGGCAGACGGCTGCTCGTTGGTTCGTTGCAGATCATGATACGTCCCCAGTTATACCCATGATCCCTGAATATCTCCAGACAGGATTTTACCGTGCTGTCAGAATCCATATACTTTTCACCATTATCCTCCCTCTGCTTCACAAAAGACACATCCAGCCCAAAGGCATAATCGTTATGGTAAGGCAGTTGCTGAGCTTCAGTTTCAGAAGCAACAGTAATCAGAAAAATGATTACAAACTTAATATGTGTCCTGGTTACTTTCATTTTCAACAATCAGTGAATGTGGATAGTCTATAAATGTGGTTATCATCTTCACGAATATTGGAAATTCTCAAGCATGTCTAAGGGAATTTCCCCATAGAAACTCTTCTTCTATCTTAATTCTTAATGCTTTACCTGTGCTGCCGGCACTTATCTCATCGATCAGGATTTTTGCTGAAAGGCGGCCCATCTCCCTGGGATCCTGATTGATCACAGCAAGTGGCGGATTAAACATATCCGTTGTCTCACAGAATCCGTATCCGATAATACCGATATCCGAAGGTATCTTCAACCCGGCCTCCCTTGCAGCCTTGTATGCTCCCAAAGCTACCCGGTCATTCACAGCAAAGATCACCTCAGGCATCTCGCCGACTGACAGAAGCCTCCTGAAGGAGTTCCTTCCGTCCTCAAGTTCATATCCTCCTTCAAGAACCCATTCTTTCCTGAAGGGTATCCCGTTACTTTCAAGGGCATCAACATATCCCTTATGCCTCTCGCTGCCGATATTTATGCTCAAATACCCTGCAAAATGCGCTATACGGGTGAAGCCGGCACTGATTACCAGAGAAAGGGCCTTAACTGCACCTTCCCTGTCATTAAAAACCACACTCGAAAAACCATGCAGCGCAACCACCCTGTCGAAAAACACCAGGGGTATCTTCATCTTCTTAATTTGTTTTATAATCGAGGTATCTCTTGTCTCCTGCGAGTGGCAAACCAGCAAGCCATCGACTCTCATGCCAATCAGGTTCTCAATATTATGTCTCTCAACGTCCTCCTTCTCGCGTGACACTGTCAGTATTACTTTATAATCGTTCTCTGTTGCATAATCGATCATGCTGTCGACAACGTAAGAGAAGAAGCTATTTTCAAGATCGGGTACCACAATACCAATAGTATAAGTACGGCCCGAGTTAAGCTGTCGTGCAATAAGGTTAGGAACATAACCAAGCTTATCAGCAGTTTCATTTACCTTCTTCTTCATCTCATCTGAAATATCCGGATGGTTTCGCAGGGCTTTTGAAACAGAGACCCTCGACACATGCAGTTTCCTGGCAATATCAGACTGTGTTACATTGATCATTTCTGTAACATCCTCATATGATTGTTATTTGAAAAGCCTTGGTGCAAAGTCATACAGGTCCCTTCTCCAGGTAAGCCATTCATGATCCGTGCCGGGTGATTCATAATAGATATGTTTTATCCCGGCTTTATCAAGTGCAAGGTGGAAACCATTCACTGCCCTGAACATATTATCCGGTTCTGCGGTACCTATCCCAATCCACAGGAGTTTTACTTGTTTGTTGAACGCTGCAGGATCGGCGAGTACTCCATTGTAATCATTAGCTAAATCAAGACCTGCTCCCCGGAAACGTCCTGCTCCGCTGAATCCACCTATATAAGCGAATTTATCAAGGTTGGAAAAGGTGATCTGAATGGTTTGCATAGCACCCATCGAGAGGCCTGCCATAGCACGATGTTCCCTGTCGGACATAGTCCTGAATTTTTTATCAATGAAAGGAATAAGGTCTCTGATCAATACTTCCTCAAAAGCAGACTGACCTGTCTGGCTGCCTGCTGTTCCCTGCGACCTCTGCTGATTTGTCCGGGCTCCGGCTCTTTCAGCGTAGCCTTTATCCATAACAATGAGCATGGGTTTTGACTTACCTGAAGCTATCAGGTTATCCATTATTATATCAACCTTCCCCTGGACACCCCAGCTGCGTTCATCTTCTCCCGCTCCATGCTGCAGGTAGAGAACAGGGTATCGCATCTTTTCATTGTTATCATAACCTGGCGGGCAATAAACATAAGCTCTCCTCCATGTACCAGTTGTATTTGAAAAATACCATTCGGACCTGATATCACCGTGAGGAACATCTTTCAGCGTATAATAATCGACTCCCCGCTCAGGGATCTCTATTCCACTAGACATCTTTCCCCAGCCAAAATATGACTCGCTGGACGGATCAGAAACCTGAACACCGTCAATAAGCAGGAAATAATAATGAAAACCAGGCACCTGCGGTTCCGTGGTAACTGTCCATACTCCCTTTTCATCCTTAACCATGTCGTATATTTTCCCAAGCTGAACCTGCACTTTCAGAGCTTCAGGAGCGCTTATCCTGAATATGGCCTTCAGGTCAGGTGTTACCCTTGGGTACTCTGCTCCTCTTACATTCGAAGAGGCAGGCTGTGAATCATCGGGAATCGGGGGAGAAGTGACCATGACAAATAGCAGAATTGATGTACAAATAATCTTTTTCATAATAAGTTCTTTTAATGTATCCTGTAAAGGCCGGCACCGTGACGATTGATTGTCTGCTTAAATTCATCAGTGAATTTTCCAAGTTTTTCGCCTGTCCACAGGTTCGTAACAGTATGAGTTCCTGAAAGACCAAGCTGTTCAAATCTGACCGATATCTCAGCAGCATCCGGAGGCACTGCACCGGCAGGATCTTCGGTGAATACCAGGAACTTTGCTGAATTGGCACGTCTTGCCTGATTCCCTGACTCCTGGCCCTGGCGCTGGGGACCTGCACCCTGGAAGCGGCCTCCCTCCATAGCTCCATTATCCAGTCCGGCCTTTGCTTTGAACCTTGTTGTACCCTCAGGCAGATCATATTCGATTACCGAGTTTGCATTGGCGCTTATTCCTTTTTTATACTCTTTCCCATCGACTGTAAGCTTACCTCCCCTGGCGGTTCCGTTAATAATCGGTTCTCTCCTGCCTGCCGATGCTTTTACCCAATTCAGTCCGGTAAGGTCTTTTGTCTGCTGACCAATTTCAAGTAAGGGCTCTATCCAGTCGGCATTATGGCTCATCCCGGGGCCCTCGTCATAAGTTACCACCAGGTATAATTTGGATTCGCCTGAGATATCAATATCAATATCAACACTCTGACCCGGCGTATCCTGGGTTATAAGGTCACTTTGCCAGATTGCCTTGCTCTCATCAATCTCTTTCTGGTCGCTGGCATTGAACAGTGCCAGGTATTTATCACCCTTTTTAGGATCATCGGCGGTCCAGGCAATGAGGTCCCCATCCCTGAAAAGCTGCTTATTATTTATACTGTGCTGGTTGACATTAAGCACCTCTTTATTCGTAAGCAGGGATAACGTAAACTCATCATTGCCGGGCAAATCTCCGCCAAACATCAGAGGCGACCTGAAGATTGCAAAAAGAGTCATCAGTGTATACTGTTCATCTTTAGTAAATCCTGTCATGCGGGGCTCTCCCCTTTCTGCCCGTATCCCAATTTTACCCAGGGGAAGCATATCGGCATCAGGGAAATGACCCGCACCGACATATTGTGTCCAGCTCTCACATACAGCAAACTGAGGCTTAAGCTGCGGCCAGTTATCCCAGAAGTCTCCGACTGTTCTCCACATATTCGCATTCTGAATCAGGAATTCTGCCTGATCGAGCTGGGCGGGACCGGGAGAGATGCTGAATACTATTGGTCTTCCGCAATAGTCTATAGCTTTTCTTACCATTTCTATCTCCGGCAGACGGCCCGCAAGATCATCTACCTTTACAAAGTCGACACCCCAGGAAGCATACATCTCAAACAAAGAGTTATAGTATTCCTGGGCACCGTTCTTTTTGCTGTCAACAGTGTAGTTATCCCTTAACCACATGCACTGTCCTTCCGGGCTGTATATATCCCTGGCTCTGGCATCTGATCCGAGTACAGGGGTATTCTGATCTACTGCAATAACAGGAATGCCCCGCATAATATGGATCCCAAATTTCAGACCTTTGCCATGGATATAATCTGCGATGGATTTAAAGCCTTTCCCTTCTGCAGCAGACGGGAAACGGTTGACTGCCGGCTGATAACGACCATATTCATCCATTACATACCGGGGATCGGTCTGATTATAACCACCTGATTTATCATTCTCAACATACCACCGGATATCGATCACGATATACTGCCAGCCAAAAGGCTTCAGGTTCGCAGCCATGTAATCGGCATTGGCTTTAACCTCGTCTTCAACAACAGTAGGGCCGTAACAGTCCCAGCTGTTCCATCCCATCGGTGGCGTGGTGGCCCACTTCTGGAAAGGCAGCAATGCTTCAGAACCGGAATCGTATGAGTTATTATTATGGCATGCAGCCACTATAAATAACAAAAGAACTGAAAGGAAACTTTTTCTCATGATCTTAAATATTATATCATTTGATTCAGATAATCCATGTTCTCGAAAGTCAGAGCTTACAGGAGCTTTATTCTGATGGAGTAACTTCTCCGTGCAATCTAATCTCGTTTTTTTCGCCTGGATTTAAAATCACTACCAGGTCATTCTCAACTCACTTATCAAAAAGAATATCGCTTTTGTTTTCAATTCATTCCCATTTTAAGCTATAAACTTACTTACACGATTACTTTCACGTGTAAAGTTAAATACTATTTTTGAAAAAGTCAAGATGGAGAGCATATAAATATTACGTCATCCGGCTATTGTATCTCACAGGAATAGTATTTGTTAACTCCGTATAATATGAAACGGGATTTACTCCGTTAGTATCTTAAAATCCTACGTGTAACTCAGTGGTTAATTGACCATTAGAAATATGCTGGCACTTATTTGCATATCTTAAGGAATGAGGTTTACCGGCAGCTTATACCACTTCACTGCATTCTCATAGTAGATCTTATCCACAACATTTCTGGGAAGCTGAAGTCCTGTAAATGTCCCCCTGAACTTACCTGATGTCATCTCCTCATCTGAGGTGAAATATTTCCAGTCGTCTATCCAGGTATTGTGCATACTTCTTTTAAACCCATCGGGATTATTACTTCCGCTATAGCCCACATCAGTCCCGTAAAGCAGCCTGTCCTGATATTTAATACAAAAGTCGCGCACCCGTTCCCTGTCTTTTGCCGACTGGTACTGCAGGTGGCATATACGTGCAGACATATCGACCGACATATTTGGAAAACGGTCAAGCCGTGCTGCCAGAGAATCAACATTCCATTCCAGGGATCCCAGATGACACCCAATAAAGGTAAGGTCGGGATTCATTGCAAGAAGATGATCACGGGCATTTATCTGGTCCTCATACGATGGATAATCAGGATGCTGGAACATGTGATACTGTGGATTCCTTGCATAATAAGCACTGTCGCTTGTCACTGTCATCTGATCAAAAGGAAGCCAGCAGTTACGTGGTTCACCAAGATGTCCGGTAACAGGAAGCCCTTTGCTTTTGATAAAGCTTATAACCGGAGCCATGCCAGGATCGTCAACCATAATAAATCTTCCATTTCTGTCACGGACAGTCATGCCGATATTCTTCCAGATCTTGATCGTAACAACTCCCGGAGCAGAAATCTCCCCCTCCAGCTGTGCAATAACCTTCTTACTCCACTGGTCTGTACCCCAGCCTGCAGTGTCAAACAGGAAAGTCGGACCAAAGAATACTCTTCCCGGATGTTTTTCTGCAGACATCCTGGCATCTTCATACTGGCTCATAATATTTGCAGAGTCACCATGATCAACATTCAGTGTGACAAGAAGAAAATTATCCTCAGCAGACTGAGTTTCAAATACTCCGTCATCGCTGTTTATGTGTACATGAGAGTCGACCTTTGGGACAGATGCAAAATCTTCAGCCGAATAGAAACTGTTCTTACACGCCGGTAAAAAGGCAATTGTAATAAGAGTAAAAAGGAGGTAGCGTTTCATTGCTTATAAGTTTTAGAAGAAATAAAGTTAAGCAAAAAATCCGATGCGATCGGAACGCTTTATGGATTTTTTTGTAACACCTTGATGTATGCAGGACAGAGAGCAGGAAGCATCACGTGTAGCATATTCTCAGATTTAAAACTTCACACTGAACGGTAAAATGTTTATATTAACGCAAAAAAATATGCGACCAGGCAGAATTACTTTTGGGATAATAATTCTATTGCTTTTGTTCACCGTAACAGAATGCAATCGGGAAAATCCGTCTGTTATAAAGGCATGGGTGGCGTTTGATACTACCCTGCAGGTGTGGGATGGC
Source organism: uncultured Rikenellaceae bacterium (assembly GCA_964415855.1). GTDB lineage: Bacteria > Bacteroidota > Bacteroidia > Bacteroidales > VadinHA17 > LD21. The sequence goes on along the minus strand of CAYQBZ010000009.1, from coordinate 7,228 downwards.
TTCGGTGTAAATTATGTGGAACTGGCACAATCGACAAATCCTGTGACCGATCCACAGGAATATGGGGGATTCAGCCTGCTCACAGAAGAAAAGCGCAAGGAGATAACAGACCTGATATTCGGCAAAGAGGGATTACAACCATGTATAATTAAGATGTTCTTTGATCCATTCCAGCAAAAAGAACCGGGCTCTGTGTTTGATCATGAATCCACTACAGGATGGATGCGGTATTTTGTCAGGGAGGGAGTAGATAAAACTAAATCAAGAAGAGGTGATGAAATTAAGATAATTACCACGCTTTACGGGCCGCCTCCATGGGCGACCAGGCAGAAAATCTTACGCGGACGTGATCTTGATCCCGCCCAGTATGAGAACCTGGCAAAATACATGATTGAATGGGCCAGGTATCTCGTTGAAGATCAAAAGCTCCCATTAAGATATATATCTCTTCATAATGAGGGTGATTCACCAAACCGCTGGCCACTCGACGGCAGTAGTGGCAACATTGGTACAGGTCATGACTATAATGCTTTCTGGCGACCATGGGAGGTTGCACACTTTCTAGATTTCATGGTTCCCCTCATTGAAAAGGCGGGACTTGATGTCGGACTGACTCCCGGAGAATGTTCAACATGGGGCAGCTTTGCATCCTCATTCTATAACTGGGCTATTCATGATAATCCGGGAGCTATGAAAAATATAGCCCTGATTACCAGTCATGGCTTTGGGGAAGGGAATGCCATAAACTCACGGGCCATTGATCTTCTCAGGATGAACCGCCCTGACCTGCATGCATGGACCACTTCAATGACATGGGGAAACAGGTGGATGTTACACGATTACGACTTTATAAATCTGATTAGGAGTAATATATATGATGCAAAAGTCAATGCTGTAATACCCTGGGCCTGTATCCAGACAAACTCATGGGTAGGAGGCGATCCTAATCCGGGAACAGCATTTTTCGTGCATGAAGATGGCAACTACGAAATAAAGCCTCAATATTACTATTATAAGCAGCTCACAAGGGCAGGCAGACCCGGGATGAAAGTGGCTTCAGTAAGAATTGAGAGTAAATTTGATCAGGACATTAATATTATTGCCTTTTCATCAAATGGCACAAATAATCCTGATTCTTTTATTTTGTTAAATTTTAGTGACTTACCGGCAAATATTGATTTGTCTGTCTCAGGTTCTTCAGCATCAGAATTCTCAGCAGTTCGAAGCAGTAAAGTTGAACAATATTCTGAAGCCGGTAATTACCTGGTAAACGATGGTAAATTAGAGTATAATGCTCCGGCCGGTTCAGTAACCACTTTTTATGCAAGGAGTATTAAATGAAGTTAGCATTAATTTGACAGATAATAACCGATTTCAATTTGGAATCGCAATAAATTACAGTTTATGAAAGCCCTGGTACTTGAAGAATATAACAAATTAGTATACAGAGACTGGCCCGATCCTGAAATAGCTGATGATGAGGTTCTTGTTGAGGTCAAGGCAGTCGGGATCTGCGGAAGCGATATTCACGGGATGGATGGCAGTACGGGCCGTCGACGCCCGCCGTTAATAATGGGGCATGAGGCTGCCGGAGTGATAAAAAAGATCGGGTCGCAGGTAAAGTTCTGGAAACCAGGCGACAGGATCACTTTTGATTCCACTATATACCCCCTGGATGACTGGTATACACGGAAAGGATTATATAACCTTAGCGACAACAGGATGGTGCTGGGCGTTTCACCTGAAGAGTACAAACGTCACGGAGCATTTGCCGACTATGTGAATGTGCCACAACATATTCTCTACAGGCTGCCTGATGAGGTAACATATACCCAGGCAGCAATGGTAGAGCCGGCAGCTGTTGCAGCTCATGCAGCAGGGTTGGCATCTGTCGGATGGAATGATACTGTGGTGGTAGTCGGGGCAGGGATGATAGGCCTTTTTATTATACAGGTCCTTCGCTCCAAAGGATGCGGGAGAATTATTGTTGCGGATCTTGATAATGAAAAGCTTAAGCTTGCCGGCAAGCTGGGTGCCGACGTTATTCTTAATCCGGATACTGATAATGTCAGACAGGTTACCCTGGGGCTGACCTCAGACAGGGGGGCAGATTGTGCTTTTGAAGTTGCAGGTGTTGATGCTTCCTTCAATATTGCTGTTGAGTCGGTAAGAAAAGGAGGTACTGTGACTCTCGTTGGAAACCTCTCCCCAACAGTCAGTATGCCATTGCAGACAGTGGTAACACGTCAGTTGCGATTACAGGGAAGCTGTGCCATATGCGGGGAATATCCTGCCGTTCTTGATATGATAGCACGAAAAGAGATCGATATGGCGCCTGTCCTCTCTGCAGAGGCACCTTTATCAGAGGGTGCCATATGGTTCGAAAAGCTGTATAATAAGGAACCTGGTTTGATTAAAGTTGTCCTGATCCCCTGATCTAGATTACTTGTATACAAAATGATAAATTGTGGCGCTATTCCGTCGACATCAGATTAACCGATAACTCCTCTGATATCAATCTTATAGATCTGCCTTCCGTTTCCACCGTGAGTCGAATCGAAAATGACACTTTTTCCGTCGGGTGTACATTTCGGATGCAGGTCGCAGCGCCATTCACCTGCATACTCTGGAGGAGAATAAAACATACCAAGAACAGTTTTCCTGTTTGCCGGAACATGATAAAGGTAGAGTTCCTGTAACCTGTCTGCACCCTGCGGATATGTGTCGCAAAGTATCCACTCATTATTTGTACCGGGAACGTAAGTATTATGACCATTGAGTGTCATTATTCCTTTACCGACAGGAATGTAGCTCCCTGTCTTATCCTCAAGCAGATAGAATCCATCCTTCTCTCCTTCCGGTCTCGTCCAGGCGCATATATGCCCGGGATCGCTCCAGACAAAATGTGAAGTGAATCCGGATGGATCTATTAAATATAGGTCATCCCCTGCGGCTGATGCTGTGAACATACGTGTTACAAATCCACCCGACGACATTGACTGCCTGGCATTACCGCTCTTTCTCCAGCGATGAAGAAAAGTAAACCTGGTCCCGTCAGTGTTTACAAGCAAATGATTAAACCAATGAAAATTATCATCCAGTGATACTCCCAGGTGTGGAATTGAAGCTATCTCCGCTATGGAAAAGAGCATCCTGTGCCGCCCGCTTGCAAGATCCATCCTGTATAATCCTATATCCCCGGGTGCCCTGATCTCCTCGAAAGGATCCGGGACACCTGCATAGCCATATCCTGGCCGCAAATTCTGTATGCGCGAGAACTCTGTTCCAATGGCCCATTTGCCATCCGGACTCAATGCATAAACAGCTTTGGGAAGTGTGCGCGTCCTGCCTGTTTTTATGTTGAAGACCCTGCTGATAAAATGATCCCCGTCAAGGTCGTTCCATATTACTTCATCCACCGATCCCGGTATCCACTGAAGCATGCACCCCTGCTGCCATCCCCAGGCCCTGCTTGTCCCCAGCCCGGTCCATTTGTCATTATCTTCCAGGTCGATCATGCCTATCCTTACTTCATCTCCAGGTTCAGGGCTTCTCGATTCGAATAGCACAGTCATGCCAAGCACATATCTGCCCGAAGGATCTACCTGATGCTTGTCGTAATATCCGAACCAGTGAAAAGATGGTCCTTTTGTAAGCTGTTCCGGAGAGTATTGCCCGGGCATGTGAATGATCCCTTTTCTTAAAAAGGAGTGTGGAGCCACGACTGAACCCACAGTAAAAACAGCTCCACTATTTATAAATTCCCTTCGTTTCATAAAGTACGAATTTAGAAAATAAACTGTATATAACTCCTTAAAAAAAGGAAGATAAAAAAACTGGCCACCGACTAATCCGGTGACCAGCATATATATGGTCAGGTTAAGGTATCTGAAATATCTGAAAGACAGACAATCAATTATTTTGGCATAACCACATAATCGGCAGCATTCAGGTAATCGTAACTCACTTTACAACTCGTAAATTCATCATAATTGTATTTTTCCACCTCCACAATACCATATTGTAATCCGGCTGTTGCAGCGGCAGCCCATATAGCCTTATAATCCAACTTCCCTGTTGACCCTGTTTCATAACCTTCAGCAATATGCCAAAGCTCAAATCGTCCTGGATATTTATTGAAATAAGTTACAGGATCTCCGCCACCATCAACCATGTGGCCCAGGTCGACCTGGAACATCACTTTTGCCGGATCGGTATGCTGCAGCATATAATCGTAAACAAGAATCGTACTGTCCAGCATTGTGTTGAACTCACTGTCATGATTATGATACCCGAAGCGAATACCTTTTGCATTACATTTGGCACCAACCTCATTAAAATAGTCGCAATATGCCTGCAGTCCTTCAATACTCTGGTACCCCGTGCGGCCCATCGATGGTTGTACTATATACTTTGCACCAGCAGCCACATGGGCATCGATGCATGCATCCCACCATGCCATAGTCTCATCATAATTCGATGAATCAGGTACATTACGACTTGTATGGGAACTGAGCATATACAGATTGTTTTTTTCGAGAAGGGCTTTAAATTCAGCAGGTTCCATGTTATAAAACTTTCCATCCCTGTAACCAGCGGGTTCAACAAATTTATATCCCATTGCTGCCACCTTAGCTATAGCAGCCGGAATATCCCGGTTGATAGAGTCCCGGATAGAGTATAATTGCAATCCGATGTTTTTCCCTTTGGGGGCACAGGAACTGAGGGTCATAACAGTCAGACTGACAACAGCTAAGAGCATTAAAAATGTAAATAATTTTGTCTTCTTCATTTTGATCAGGTTTAATAATTCGGACCAAAGATACATTTTTTTTTGATAGTGCAAACGGAGCATGGAGCAGGGAGATGGGACGGAAAGTGTTTTACCAGGTATAGTGATGCGGTGATACGCGATAGGCAGGTAAAAAACAGCCAGAATTGAAATAATGAATAGCTTTACAAATCCGATTTTTTGTGCCCCGGATGATTTAAATTATGAAAAGATGGAAATGTATCTTAAGAAATTATGCTGTATTTTTCTTTTTATAATAAGTGCTATCGGTACTAATGGTCAGCAACCTATCAGCAGGCTCTCGTGGAAATATGTAGCCACCCGGATGCCGGATGAATGGTATGGTTCGGATGAGTCAAGGAAAGTAGCGGAGGCGAATCTGCCGGTATTGTGAAACTGCTGATGGGAGTCCCCAATCCTACTCCGGAGATTATCAGGTCTGTAACCGGAGCATACGATTGGTTTGTCGTCCATAAGTTAAATGATGTTAAGTGGGAATATTTTACTAACAGCGATGGTCTGAGAGACAGAAGAATTGTCACTGATCCATCTGCCGGGGATATGTGGGCCAGATTTTATGACCTGGAGACAGAAAAACCGTTTGTCTGCGACCGTGACGGAATAAAAAAGAGTTCACTTGAAGAGATAGGATACGAGAGGAGAAACGGATACAGCTGGTATACAGAAGCCCCGGCTGAGGTATTAAAAGAGTATCCTGTATGGGAAAGAAAGTGGGTGAAACAGTACTGATAAAAAAGGGAAAGGATAGTATTCTGAAGAAGAAGCGATAAAAGTTGGTAAGATGATTTTACATGGCAGAGCGATCAGTTTATATAATCTCAGGTGACAGTCAATGATAGTTAACCGGCAAGTCCTGGTCAGAGTCATTTGCAAATGCTGGTACGTAGCAATTGCAATTTTGCAGCAAATGCTGTTTTTGTGCAAATACTAATATTCAGCAAATGCTGTTTTTTAGTAAATGCTGTTTTTTAGTAAATGCTAATAATTAGCAAATGCATATTTCTTGCAAATGCTGGAATTTTGCATCTGCATGACCTTTAATTCAAAACCAGGCCAGTAGATTGAAGTTGATCCGGTATATATAGCCAGGCATGTTGTAGTGAATTAACAAGAAATCACTGAAGCGACTTCAATACCTCTCTTATCTTGTCTGCTCCCTTTACTGCTGTAGCCGGTAACCTGCTGCCATCTTTGCCAAAAACAAGCAATGCATCATATTTTTCAATTGTCACCTCCGATTCGTCAATATTACCGTTCTTATCCTTAACAGCATTGATATTAAGGCCAAGATGACGGGCCATAAAATCATACATTGCAGTTCTCTTCGTTATACCATAGTTATGCGGTTCCCCTGTAATATGGTAGTTCTCCACATTCTCCTCCTTACCGTAGAGCTGGTAGACCTTCCTGAGGTAAGGGAATTCAACTTCCGGAACGTTCCTGGTCCAGTCTGAATCCTCCGATATGACAAGAAGCGGTCGAGGGGAAGCCATGCCTGCAATTTCAGCGTTATTCGTTCCAAGATCAGAACAGGAATGTATCGGTAACCCGCTTTCACACGGACAACCACCAAAATACCAGGATGATACCATAACCACCGGTACACTTACCGTTACCCTGTCATCAAGGGCCGTAAGAAGGAAGGTCTGGGTTCCTCCGCCGGAAGCACCGGTAACGCCAATTCGTTTTGGATCAACATATGGTAATGATGTTAAAAAGTCAAGTAACCTGATTGAGTTGAGTGTCTGCATAGTCAATGCAAATGGAGTTTTGTGGTCAGCCACGCTGACCTGCAACAGCGACTCACCGTAGGCAAACATCTCATAACTGAACACAAGCGCTCCCATCCTTGCAAGAGTTGCACACCGGTATTGCATTTCGGGCCTGTAGCGGCCATACAGGTTAAGGTCAGGATCCGAGAAATGGCCATGAGGACAGATTATGACAGGAAACGGACCCCTTCCCTTTGCCGGCCTGTAAAGAGATCCGCACAGATAAACACCGGGAAGCGTTTCGATACCTATATTCTCAACCGTATAACCGTCATATTTCCTAACGGGTGTATAAACAGGATTTAATGGCGTTTTTTGAGGCATGGGAGAAAGTGCAAGTTGCTCAAAAAAACACTTCCTCAGCCCTGCCTTGCGGGTTTCCCAGGCCTGTAAAACCGGATAACTCGCCAGGAGCTTTTCAAGATGCATCCTGCCCTCTTCCACCGGCCTCTGATAATATGAAAACCTGCTGATCTGGTAAGTGTTGTCGCCTGTCTTTTCAAAAACCATATCAAGCGGCAAAAGGATGTTTGTCAGAGTGGGCCCTGCCTCCGCGCGATAACGCCAGGTGGGATATAGTACATCCACTCCTTTAACAAGATTCTCGCTGTACTGGAGCTTTATGTTATACTTGTTAACTATG
>CAYQBZ010000008.1:15556-22238 GCA_964415855.1 uncultured Rikenellaceae bacterium | reverse complement strand
AAAGTACATCAATGCCCTGGATATTGTAATGGTAGATCCCTACCCCATACCTGACCTTCCTGCTTCGATGGTCGGAGATGTAGCCGGTCAGCTGAAAGGTGAATTTTCAGGAAAGAGACCTTTCTGGATAGTACCCCAGACCTTTGGCGGAGGTGAATTATGGGGCCGTGAACCGACCATCCAGGAGATAAGATCGATGACATGGCAATCGATCATAAAAGGAGCAACAGGCATACAATATTTTGTGCGCCAGGGCTTGAGCTATTTTCCCAAGTCAATTGCAATGTGGAATGAATGCGGAAGAATGGCAATTGAGGTAGCTGAACTTACTCCATGGCTGCTTTCCGAGGAGCAATCTGTGACTGTTGAATCATATTCTCCTAATATTATTGTCTCTTCAAAATTACACGACGGACAGCTTGCGGTAATGGCTGTTAACAGGAAGAATGCACCGCAGAGAGCTGTGGTCAGGATAGAGGGTATAACCGGAGGCAGAGCCCGTGTACTGTTTGAGAACCGTTTTGTCGGAGTAATGGGTGGGCTGCTGACTGACCAGATCGCTCCGTTTGGATCGCAGGTTTATATGATCAATTTAAAATCAGAGAACAGGACCAGCCCCGGGAAGAATGAAAACCTGTTACTGGATCCGGGATTTGAAGATCTCTCATCACCTGGAATCCCTTCAGCCTGTTATGCACGTCCCGGAGGCGACAGGGGAGCAACATATTTCTTAGACTCAAGGGAGCATAAAGAGGGTAATCATTCCTTGAGGATAATCACCCCGGAGGACAATAAGAGCCTGTATCTCAGGTTTTTCCCATTTACTGTAAAAGCGGGCCTTTCCTATGCTATTTCTTTATGGGCTAAATCGGATCCGGAACAAAGAGTATATTCTGTAATCGATTCTGTGAGCATGCCCCTCAATAAAGGAGCAGGCATGCCGCAGCAGGTGGAAATACTGCTCGGTGATTTCGGACGAGCAAGATTTATACCTGACAGTACATGGAGACGATTTATAACATTTGTTACAATTCCCGGGGATACAGCTGCTTCCTTTAAAACAAACCTCATACTGAGGATGCCCGGACATGGTGTTGCATGGTTCGACGAGATCAAGGTGTTTGAAGAAGAAAAATAGACAAGAGCATGATGATCCGGAGTATGTAATTAAGCCTGCAAGGTACTATAATTCCAAATCATAAGTTAATGTTAATATCCTGTTAATGGGCATGCAACAGGCAAACAACTGAAAATTTTAGTTTAATTTTAGTTCTTCATTCTTTAAAACTTCACCCCATGCTTAAGAATCTCATAAAAACTGCTGTCAGACATATAATAAAACACCTCGGTTATAGTATTCTGAATATTCTGGGACTGACCTTAGGTTTTACAAGTGCCTTATTTTTAATAATATACGTATCCGACGAAATAAGCTACGACCGATACCATGAAAAGGCAGACAGGATTTATCGTGTCTCATCCAAAATTACAGAACCTGACGACCAGTTCACCTGGATCGTTGCCCAGATACCTTTTGGTCCCCAGGTGGTCCAGGATTATCCCGAAGTACAGTCTTTTGTCAGGTTTATAAACATGCCAAGAGCGCTTTACAAATATGAGGATAAGGAGTTCAATGAGGAAAACTTCTATTATGTTGATTCCACACTGTTTGACATTTTTACATATAAGGTTCTAAAGGGTGAAGTAAAATCAGCTTTGGTGGATCCTGACAAGATCATTCTTACAGAGAAAGTTGCAGCCAGGTACTTTGGAAACACCGATCCCATTGGTAAAACACTTACAACCGGAAGCAGCACTTTTGAAGTCACTGGAATCATAAAGGATGTTCCCGCCAATTCACATTTCAGATTTGATGCAATTGCTTCCAGGAACAACCTTCCAAAGCAGCTGGGTTCCTGGGGTAATTTCGGTGTTTATACCTATCTCCTGTTGCCTAAGGACTTTGATGTCCAGGCATTTGAAACAAAGATGCAGGCTATGTATGATGCTTACATGAAACCGATATTCGAAGCCATGCATATTACAGTTGAATATATCCTTGAACCGATAACAAGGATACATCTCTATTCAACCAATGCGGGTGAACCGGAACCTACGGGAAGTATAACCTATGTCTACATCTTCGCGATAGTCGCACTTTTCCTGATCATTATAGCGGCCATGAATTACATGAACCTTGCTACTGCGCGGTCAGCAAGGCGGGCACGCGAAGTAGGCCTGCGGAAAGTTGTCGGATCGCGCCGCGGTCCGCTGGTGCTTCAATTTCTTTCAGAATCGCTATTCTTTACGATCATCTCTCTGGTTCTGAGTATCATATTACTTGCGGTACTTTTACCAAAGTTTAACCTCCTCGCCGGCAAATCTTTCGATCTTCATATTGTTAACAGTCCTGTTGTTCTGTTAACCCTGCTTGGTGTGATCCTGGCCGTTGGTATCCTCGGAGGCAGCTACCCGGCATTTTTTCTTTCAAGATTCAGCCCGGTAACAGTGCTTAAAGGAGAAATAACCCAGGGGTCGGCAGGAAGCCTCTTCCGGAAAATACTTGTGGTGGTCCAGTTTGCCATATCAATAACTATGATAATCTGCACTCTTGTGGTATTCAGACAGCTGAACTACCTGAAAACAATGGACCAGGGATTTGACCAGAAAAATGTCATCACTCTCCAGCTAAACCAGGGTATGGGTCAAAAATATCCTGTTCTTAAATCAGCACTACTTGAGAGCCCGAACATAGCTTATGTTACTTCAACAAACACACCTGTCGGTGAAGGATCAGGGAAAGTGATCTTTAATGTGGAGACTGACGAGGGCATGGTGCAAAGAGGTGTCAACTTTGCTGTTGTCGATCACGATTTCATAGATGCCCTTGGAATAAAGATAGCTGAGGGTCGGGACTTCCGGGAGGATATGCCATCTGATACCCTTACAGGAGTTGTCGTCAACGAAACATTTGTTAAAAGGATGGGATGGCAGGAACCTATTGGAAAAAGAGTTGAGCTGGGTGATGAAAATGCTATACGGGCCAGGGTTATAGGTGTGATGAAAGACTACCATCAAACCGGGATGTATAATGAGATTGAGTCATTACTGCTGATATACAGATCATTAAATGATAATATCTATGTGAAACTCCGTGGTAATGATATCCGGCAAACCATAAGTTACATGGAAACAGTATGGAAAGAAGTATATCCCGACCAGCCGTTTACATATACCTTCCTTTCCGAAAGATTTAACAGGCAATTTGAAGCTGATGAAAAACGTGGATTCATTTTCACTCTTTTTACTATTCTTGCAATTTTGATTGCATGTCTTGGATTATTTGGATTAGCATCATATATGGTTGAACAGAGGACCAGGGAAGTTGGTATCAGGAAAGTATTCGGAGCAGATGAGGCGACAATTCTGAGATTGATAATTAAGGATTTTCTTATCCTGGTAGCAACAGGTATTGTAATTGCCATCCCTGTAGCCTACTACTTCATGAGCAACTGGCTTGAGAATTATGTATACAGGACCACAATCGGAGCAGGCCTGCTTTTTACTGCCGCGCTGATGACTATCGTGATAACGCTCCTCACAATCAGTTATAAGGCTTACCAGGCATCAGTAATGAATCCTGCCAATTCAATAAGGACCGAATAGTAAAACAGGGAAAAAGTTTTATATTTTTACACCTGACAGATCCAGCTTATTTATCCGATGAGTCTGATTATGAAAAAGTATTTCTCATATCTCCTTGTTATAACATTTATCTTCTTTACAAGCTGTGAAAAAAAGAATATAAATGTGAATTACAAAAATAATCCTGAACCACTCCACCCGAATGCCTATATTAAGCTTCCGCTTGGAACAGTAAAGCCGCATGGATGGCTTCTCTCCCAGCTGCGGGCTCAGGCATCCGCGCTTACCGGAAACCTTGACGATTTCTGGCCAGATCTTGTAAACTCCGCCTGGCGCGGTGGTGATGGTGAGGCCTGGGAACGGGGCCCCTATTATCTCGATGGACTTGTGCCATTAGCATATCTTCTTGACGATGAAGGCCTTATCGCAAAATCAAACATATGGATAAATAAGATAATTGCAAGCAGCAGCGATTCAGGCTGGTACGGACCCTCAAAAAACAAGGACAGATGGCCTCTTGCAGTAGCAAATAAGGTGTTAATGCAGTACTATGAAGCAACAGGTGATACCCTGGCTATCAATGTGCTTTTGAAATATTTCAGGTACCTTCATGACAGGCCACCTGACTGGCCCGATAAAGAGTGGAGGGGAGTGCGTGCCATGGAGAATGCGGTAACAGGATACTGGTTATACAGGCAAACAGGCGAACAATGGATTCTTGAAACGATAGGATCCATACAGAACAACAGTTCGGACTGGACCACCTACTACGAGATATTTCCATGGGATTCCGCAGCTTCGGCTGATAAAAAAATACCACTTAACTGGGGAGCTGACGGGCTCACAGCTCATGTAGTCAACAATGCAATGGCCATTAAATATCCGGGACTATGGTACCAGCAGTCATCTGACGAAAGATACAGAAAGGCAGTATTTGCAGGTATTAAAAAATATGACCTTAACCATGGCCAGGCAGGTGGCAGATTTTCAGGAGATGAACACCTTTCAGGTAAAAGTCCTGACCGCGGAACCGAGTTATGCTCAGTAGTGGAATATATGTTCTCCCTGGAGGAGTTATACGAAATATTCGGTGACAACAGCCTGGCTGACAGACTTGAGCTACTTACCTATAACTCCCTGCCGGGAACAACCACTCCTGACATGTGGGCGCACCAGTATGATCAGCAGGCTAACCAGGTACTGGTATCCGGTGACAAAAGGGACTGGAGTACCAACGGCGATTACTCAAACGTATATGGCCTTATGCCAAACTTTGCCTGCTGCCTGGCCAATATGCACCAGGGATGGCCGAAATTCATTGAAAGTATGTGGATGGCAACGAATGACAACGGACTGGCACTTGTTTCATATGGTCCGTCAGTTGTAAGAGCGAAGGTTGGGAAAGGCATGGAGGTGACTATAAATGAAGAGACCGACTATCCCTTTGACGGAAAAGTCAGGCTTGCCATCAGTACTGATCATCCTGTGAAATTTCCTGTCGAGTTACGAATACCCGGCTGGGCGGATTCCGTAACGATCAGGTACGATGACAAGTCGGTGGTTGCAGAAGCCGGTTCAGGTTGCAGGATCAATAAGAAATGGCAGGACGGCGACCAGGTATATATTGAGATACCTATGGATCTGAGGTATGAGAAGCGATATAATAATTCAGTGTCATTACTGCGTGGTCCGCTTTATTTCTCGCTGAGAATCGATAAGGAATTCAAAAAGATTGAAATAAGGAATGATACTATAACCGCCAAAGGAGCGGTTAACTGGGAAATAAAGCCAAAGAGCCCGTGGAACTATGGATTACTTATCGATAAGGGAAATATTATGGCAGGAATGAACCTGCAGGAAAATCCGGTGAGCAGGTTTCCTTTCTCCGATAAAGGAGATATGGTATGGTCGTCCGATTCGGCAAAATATGTCCCATGGAGCGCTGATGCACCACTTGTACTTAAGACAAGAGGGATAAGGATCCCTGACTGGACAATGAGGGATAACTCGGCTGATGTTCCTCCTTTCAGTCCCGTCAGGTCAGAAGCAGATCCTGAGAAGATAGAACTTGTTCCCTATGGCTGTGCACGCCTCAGGATAACAGAATTCCCCGTGATGGATGTTGTAATAATGGAGAATATGTTGAAATAATAATGAAAAGATTAAAGTCTGTCTGTCTTTTCCCCGAGCCACACTTTTTCTTCTTCATTCAGATAAGGAGAAAGCTTCTCAAAAACTTCAGCATGGTATTTGTTTAGCCATTCAGTCTCCCTTTGGTCAAGTAACGAAACCGCAATAAGTGATCTATCAATATAACAAAGCGACAGAGTTTCAAATCTCAGGAACTTCCCGAACTCAGTTTCCTCATCCTCGTAACAGAGCATCATATTTTCAGTTCTTATTCCATATTCACCCTGCCTGTACAGAGCCGGCTCGTCAGAGAACAGCATACCGGGCTCAATCACGGATAAGGGATCTGCCCCGGGGGCAGGACCAATACCATGGGGACCTTCGTGCACATTGAGGCAGAATCCTACTCCGTGCCCTGTTCCATGACCATAGTTAAGTCCGTGCTCCCACAAAGCCTTGCGTGCAAGAATATCAAGCTGGAATCCCTTCGTTCCGGAAGGAAACTTGGCAAGAGCAAGTCCTATGGTGCCTTTAAGGACAAGAGTAAAATCCGTTTTCTGAACGGGAGTCGGAATGCCGAGACATATGGTCCTGGTTATATCAGTCGTACCATCAAGGTACTGCCCCCCGGAATCAACAAGGAGTATACCATCCCGGCTGATGTCGGAACATGTTTCAGTAGTGGCCGAGTAATGAGGCAGTGCACCATGTTCCTTATATGCCGCAATGGTAGAGAAACTGGGCCCAAGGTAATTATCCTGCTGTGATCTCAGCTCATTCAGCTTTTCAGCAATAGAAATTTCAGAAACGGGTATTGATCCTGCATTTTGTTCGATCCAGTGAAAAAACCTTGTAAGTGCAATCCCGTCTTTAAACATAGCTTTTTCAATATTTTCAATTTCAATCC
>CAYQBZ010000008.1:0-15546 GCA_964415855.1 uncultured Rikenellaceae bacterium | reverse complement strand
CTTTCATCCTTGCAGGTATACTGGTATCTTCCTTAATACTCACTCCTTGAGGGATTGCATTATAAAGCGAAACGGATGTGGTAAGCGGTGATACCAGTATTGCGCTATCTTCTGATTTAAGTACAGATAATCTCGCTGCTGTCTCTTCGTAGGGAAGAATATCTGTTTCAAGTTTTTTTAATTCCATGGCCAAAGCCTGAGAAAGAGACCCTTCGTTAATGAATAGTAAGATCCTGTCTTCGCCAACAATGGCAAATGAGGTAATCAAGGGACTGTATTTCACATCATTACCTCTTATGTTCAGCAGCCACATAATGTCATCCGGTGCAGTAAGAAGATGATAATTAACATTCTTCTTCTTCATTTCCTCTCTCACCCCGGCGATTTTTTCTTTTCTATCCTTTCCGCAAAATATAATATCGTGTTCAAATGCATCGGAGGCTGGCATTGGGGGGCGATCCGTCCATAATTGTGAGACCAGGTCGCAGTCTGTTTTGAACGATACACTTTTTGGTTTAAGGGATCTTTCAATTTTTCTCAGAAGATTTACAGAAATTGTTCTTCCGTCCATGCCGATTTTACCTGCGGCAATCAGATTTTCATCCAGCCATCCTGTAAAATCAGTCTTTCCCGGGAAATCAGGTTTTACAAGTACAAAACCTGTTCCGGCAAGCTGTATCTCTGCCTGGATAAAATAACGGGAATCGGTCCACAGACCTGCGAATGACTCAGTTACTACGACTGTTGCAGCTGACCCTGAAAAGCCTGTAAGCCATTTTATTATCATCCAGTGATCGGGGACATATTCACCAAGGTGAGGATCACCGGTTGGAATAATATAACAATCAATTCCCGATTCTCTCATCAGGTCCCTTATGCATCGAAGTTTTTCAGCAGAATCCATCATCTTTAAGTTTTTAAGTGTAAACTTGAATTCAAAAATATATTTATTAAATTAATTGTTATTTTTATCACCTCAAAAAATCAAAAAGGCACTACCTGATGTATAAAATTGTTGAAAAGGAGATATTCTCTGAGAATGTTATAAAACTGGTAATTGAAGCACCTGAGATATCCCGGTCGCGGAAACCCGGACATTTTGTTATTGTCAGGATCGGGGAGAAAGGAGAAAGGATACCACTCACTATAGCGGGTGCTGATTCAGGGAAAGGTACAATTACCCTTATCATACAGAGAGTTGGTGTCACCTCGTGCAAACTTACGGATATGAATCCCGGTGATTTCATAGAAGATGTTGCGGGACCACTTGGTAAGGCTACTCATATTGAGAAAGTGGGAACGGTCTTATGTGCCGGAGGAGGTGTCGGGGTTGCTCCCCTGCTGCCAATTGTTGAAGGCTTAAAGAAGGTTGGCAACCGTATCGTCACGGTACTTGCTGCCCGGACAAAAGACCTGGTGATACTGGAAGAACAGGTCAGGCAACACTCGGATGAAGTTATCATAATGACTGATGACGGCTCATACGGGAACAAAGGATTAGTAACTCATGGTATGGAAGAGGTGATCAAAAGAGAAAAGGTAGATATGTCGGTTGTGATCGGACCTGCCGTTATGATGAAATTTGCCAGTCAGCTTACGAAAAAATATAATATTCCAACAGTAGCCAGTCTGAATACAATAATGGTTGACGGAACCGGTATGTGTGGTGCATGCAGGTGCAGTGTTGACGGAAAGACACGTTTTGTCTGTGTTGACGGACCTGAATTTGATGCCCATACAGTGGATTTTGATGAGATGCTCCAGCGTCTCGGTGCATATAAGGATAAAGAGTATGAAAGTTCCCAGGAATATCTAAAAACCAGATCTTAATATGGATGATACAATTGCAGCCTACCTCAAGGAAGAGCGCGACACGGAATGGAGAGCCGAACTGAGAAAATCAATGAAGGCTAAGGAGAGGACTGACAGGCCGCGAACACATATGCCTGAAGCCGAACCGCTAAAAAGGAACAAGAACTCCGAAGAAGTCAATAAAGGCCTGGCAGCTGACAATGCAGTGTTTGAAGCCGGACGCTGTCTCGATTGTGCCAAACCGACGTGCATCGAAGGCTGTCCTGTAGGCATCAATATCCCAAAATTCATAAAGCAGATTGAAGCCAGTGACTTTGCCGGAGCCGCAACAACACTTAAAGAGACCAATGCTCTTCCTGCAGTGTGCGGAAGGGTTTGTCCACAGGAGAAGCAATGCGAAGCAAGTTGTTTCTATACAGTGTCATTAAAAAAAGATCCTATAGCTATCGGTCATCTCGAAAGATTTGCTGCGGATCATGAAAGGAATAACGGTAACATTTCCGTTCCTGTTGTTGAGAAGCCCAACGGTATCAGGATCGGTATTATAGGATCAGGACCTGCTGGATTGGCGTGTGCCAGCGATATGGCCAAGTATGGATATGATGTTACTGTATTTGAAGCATTACATGAACTCGGAGGTGTGCTGAAATACGGCATTCCTGAGTTCAGGCTTCCAAATGAGATCGTAGATGTCGAGATCAATATAATGAAACAGATGGGGGTGAAATTCAGGAAGAATTTCATCATCGGCAAAACACTCTCATTTGATGATCTGCGAAGAGAAGGTTATAAAGCTTTCTTTGTGGGAAGCGGTGCCGGGAATCCTTCATTCATGAATATCCCGGGAGAGAACTTTAATAATATCTTTTCGTCAAATGAATATCTCACCAGGGTGAACCTGATGAATGCCGCCAGTGATGAGACTGATACACCTGTAATTAGCGGTAAGAATGTTGCAGTGATAGGTGGAGGAAATACAGCAATGGATTCTGTCAGGACAGCAAAAAGACTTGGCGCTGACAGAGCCATGATAGTATACAGGAGGTCCATGGAGGAAATGCCTGCCAGGGTGGAAGAGGTCAAACATGCCATTGAAGAGGAGGTTGAATTCCTGAACCTTCACAATCCTGTTGAATATTTTGCTGACAAGAACGGCAGGGTTACCAGGATGAGATTACAGAAAATGGAACTGGGTGAGCCAGATGCATCAGGCCGCCGCAGACCTATACCATTGGAAAATTCTGAGTTCGATATAGAGGTCGATACAGTTATCGTAAGCGTGGGAGTGTCTCCTAATCCACTCATCCCAAGCGTACTACCAGATCTGAAGGTATCAAAGTGGGGTACCATAGAAGTGAATCCTGATACTATGCAGTCTTCCGTGGAAGACCTGTTCGCCGGAGGTGATATTGTAAGAGGCGGGGCAACCGTAATACTTGCAATGGGAGATGGGAGACGCGCTGCTGCAGGAATGCACAAATATGTTTCTGAAAAAGTTAAGGTGAAGTAATTAAAATCATTTAAAAATATTATGCCATGGCTGATCTAACGACGAAATATATGGGACTGATCCTCAGGAATCCCATTATAATAGCCAGTTCTGGATTAACCGACTCTTATTCAAAGATCGCTGAACTGGAAAAGCACGGAGCAGGAGCAGTTGTCATTAAATCGCTTTTCGAGGAACAGATCATTCTCGAGGCTGAACGCAACCTGATGGAAGCAAGCAGGGACAATTTAATTTATGACAGGTTTTCCGAGACACTTGATTACATAGATATTCATATCAGTGAAGCAGAGATCGGAAAGTATCTCGACATAATCAAACAGGTTAAGAAAAACCTGAGAATTCCCCTCATTGCCAGTGTTAACTGTGTATCTGACATCGGATGGACAGGATTTGCCAAAAAGATTGAAAAATCAGGAGCTGATGCCCTTGAACTGAATATTTTTATAATGCCTTTTGATTTTGAGAGCAATTGTGATGAGACAGAGAAGAAATATTACAGAATACTGAAGAAGGTGAAACAGGAAATCAGTATTCCTGTGGCTGTCAAGATCAGTCCCTATTTCACAAACCTGGGCAAGGTAATAATGAACCTGGAAGCGGAAGGTGCAAACGGAGTTGTCCTGTTTAACCGGTTTGCCAGTCCTGATATTGACGTTGAAACCGTAAAGGTTACCAATGCAGAAGTGTTCAGTAATCCTGTCGAGATAAATAACTCTTTGCGCTGGGTGGCTATCATGGCAAACAGGGTTAAGCTTGATATAGCTGCCACCACGGGAATACATGACGGGAATGCTGTAATAAAACAGATTCTTGCCGGAGCCAGCGCTGTACAGGTCGCATCATCCATTTATAAGCACGGCAATAACCATATAACAGAGATGATTAAGCAGCTTGAGAGCTGGATGGAAAAGAAGGGATTTAACTATATAGACCAGTTCAAAGGTAAATTAAGCCAGGCAAAGACGATCCGGCCCGAAGTATACGAACGTTTGCAGTTCATGAAGTATTTCAGTGAGATCACATAGACCTGTTAAAGGCTTTTTACTTCTGTGACAAGACTTTGTAAAGATGCCTTGGCGTCACCGAACAGCATTCTTGTCTTATCATTATAGAAGAGCATATTCTCAATAGCTGCATAGCCCTTACCCATACCCCTCTTCATTACAATAATGTTTTTTGCTTCACGTGCCCGTATGACAGGCATACCGTAAATCGGGCTCGAAGGATCATCCTCAGCTGCAGGATTTACTACATCGTTGGCCCCAACTATCACCACCACATCCGTGTTGGGCAGTTCCTGGTTGATATCATCCATTTCCACAAGCTTGCTGTATGGCACATCAGCCTCTGCCAGGAGAACATTCATATGACCCGGCATCCTGCCTGCAACAGGATGTATTGCATATTTAACCTCTGCCCCCTTTTCCTCAAGAAGTTTCTCCAGTTCATGACAGAGATGCTGGGCCTTGGCAACCGCGAGACCATATCCCGGTACAATTACTATCCTGGCCGAATAACTAAGAAGAACCGATGCATCACTAAGGGTGATCTCCTTAATGGTCCCTGCTTCTCCTGCATGAGCCATTCCTCCTCCTCCGAATGATCCAATTATAACATTCAGAAGCGACCGGTTCATTGCTTTGCACATCTGTATTGTAAGTATTGTACCGGCAGCGCCTACAAGGATCCCTCCAAGGATCATTGCTTCATTTTTATAAATAAATCCTGCCATTGATGCGGCAATACCGCTGAACGAATTCAAAAGAGAAATTACGACCGGCATATCGGCCCCTCCGATGGGCATCACAAAACTGACGCCGTAAATCAGGCTCACTACCAGAAGTGAATAAACAAGGATGGTCCGGGTTTCGAGGCTTAAGCCCCCCACAAGGATCAGGACGGTGATTATAATTATGGCAACCATGAAAAGAAGGTTGATATATGTCATGAAAGATGCGAAAATATCGCCGACCTTATCATCGAGTTTACCATATGCAATCATGCTACCGCTGAATGCTATGCTTCCTATAATTATTCCCAGAAGACCAACAAGAACCGCCTGGTCAGGATTTTTTGTGAATTCTATCAGTGCAACGGTTGCAGATGCTGCTCCTCCCGTGGCATTGAAAAAGGAAACCATCTGCGGCATTGCGGTCATTTTTACCTTCCTGGCCATAATGGTACCGACAATTCCTCCTGCGATAATTGTCATAACCACCACAGATCCGTTTAACAACGATATACCTGCCCCTGCAGGATTCTTGTGAAGGATAAGTGTTGAGATCATTGGGATGATCATACCTGCTGCCGCCCACATATTTCCTTTCCTGGCGTTATCAGGGTGACTTTGCAGCTTCAACCCGTATACAAAAAGGACAGCCGATAAAAGATAGCTGTATTCCAGTATTAGATTTGACGGTATAACATTTATTGCTGGATCCATTCTATCTCTTCTTCTTTTTGAACATTTCAAGCATACGGTCGGTCACTACAAATCCCCCGGCAACATTAAGCATTGCCAGGAAGAGGGCAACGATACCCAGCACCCACTCAAAGGTTGTACTGGCATGTCCCACAAGGATAATACCTCCTATAATAATAACCCCACTAATTGCATTTGCCCCTGACATAAGGGGTGTATGAAGGATTGACGGAACATTGCTTATAACCTCAATCCCTAGGAATATTGAAAGGACCACAATAAAAATTGCCTCCCTGTGTAACGATAAAAAACTCATGATGTTTTCCATGACAGAGCTTATTTTATGTTAAGCATTTGTTTTACTCTCTGGCTGATATATTCTTTGCCGTGAACGACTGTCGTGCCATTTATGATCTCATCGTCCATGTTAAGTACCAGCTTACCTTCCATGTCAACCATGATCTTAAGAAGATTAATAATATTGTTTCCGAACATCTTGCTGGCATCCACCGGCATATCTGAAGGATAATCGGATTTCCCGACAATAGTGACCCCGTTGACAAAGATTACCTTTCCATTTTCCGTAAGTTCACAGTTACCTCCTGTTGAAGCCGCCAGGTCTATGATCACTGAACCCGGCCTCATGGCCCTGACTGTTTCCTTTAACAATAATACGGGGGCTTTTCTGCCGGGTATCTGGGCTGTAGCTATCACAACATCAGCCGCAATAGCTTTCTGTTGTATAAGCTCCTGTTGCTTTTTCTTAAACTCCTCTGACTGTTCAACGGCATATCCGCCAGCAGATGCATCTTCCTTTGCTCCTTCAACTTCGATGAATTTCCCGCCCAGGCTGGTCACCTCTTCCTTAACCGCGGACCTTACATCAAAAACATCCACAATGGCCCCAAGCTTACGGGCAATGGCTATAGCCTGTAATCCTGCAACTCCTGCTCCGAGTATAAGCATCTTTGACGGCTTGATTGTCCCGGCTGCGGACATAAACATAGGAAAGAACTTTGGCAATAGTGACGCTGCATCAAGCACTGCTTTATAGCCTGCAACTGTAGCCATTGACGACAGGATATCCATCGACTGGGCCCTGGTAATTCTCGGTACCATATCAAGTGCGAAAACCGTTAAGCCCTTAAGCCGTGCTTTCTCAATCCAATCGCTGTTCTCCACAGGATTAAGAACATTGCATATAATCTGGCCTTCGTTAAAAGAATTAATATCATCGCCGGCCGGAGGATTAACCGAAATCAACATTTCAGACGTGGCAATAACATCGCTTCTTTTCACAACCCGGGCTCCCGCTTCCATGTAGTCAGCATCATTTGAAAAAGCCATCTTCCCGGCATCATGCTCAATGAGTACCTCTATTCCCATTTTCTTAACCGTCGCCACCTCACCCGGCAGCATCGCCACTCTTTTTTCAGTCCCGGCTTCCCGAAGGATCCCTAAAATCATAATTTTGGAGTTTGGAGTTTGGAGTTTAAGTTCATCATACAATAAACAAAAGACATCTCTATTTGTTCCCAAAAAAACCGGTCAGCCAGAAATTATACATTTCATTCCGTGAATGCAGACTTTTTATCCCGCGAATTCCGTGACGTTCACCCGGGTAAAGCATGAACTGAAATGTTTTACCTTCGTCCTCAAGCCTGGAAATCAGGTAAATGGAATTCTGCATATGAACATTGTCATCCATATCTCCATGATTCAGGTATAATTTGCCCTTGTAATCCCTTGCAAATGTCAGGGTAGAACCTTCCCTGTAACCATCCGGGTTGTCCTGAGGAGTATCCATATAACGTTCTGTGTAGATATTATCATAGAGACGGTAATCGGTAACAGATGATCCGGCAAAACCATGGGTCCAGTAATCAGCTCCTTTGGTCAGGGCAAGACAGGTCATATAGCCACCGTAAGATGTTCCCGTGATCCCCATCCTGTTCCCGTCGACGAATGGTTTTGAACGCAGCCATCTAACTGCATCTTCATAGTCCAGTAACTCCCACTTCCCGAGGCACCTGTACATATAATCAAGCCCTTTCTTGCCGAATTGCCCTGAACCGCGATGGTCAACAGTAAAAGTTATAATACCATTCGAAGCGTACCATGATGGACTGTTCCCCTGCCACCTGTTGCTCACATTTTTTGAATCCGGCCCTCCATAGATCGTAAATACCACCGGGTATTTCTTAGCAGGATCGAAATTTACCGGGTATGTTATGATAGCCGGCATATTAAAAAGTCCGTCCGATGTCATTATCTTAATCATTTCAGCCCGTGAGCCGGTGGCCGGATCAAAAACTGGCTGATCAAACTTATGCACCTCTCTTATAAGCTTTCCATTCTTATTATATGCTAATATTGAACCTGCGCTCGTTATACTGCTCCATGTGTCCAGGAAATAATTACCTTTGGGTGAGATGCTTACACTATGATTCCCCTCCCCTTTTGTTATCTGCAATAAGTTCTTACCATCAAGTCCGACCCTGAAAGAATGACTATCTGTTGATTCGGGCCCTGTGGCAGAGAAATATACTAAGCGCGATTCTTCATCGACCCTGTCGATCCCTGTTACCCTGAAGTTAAAATCAGTAAGCCGGGCAATCATATTTCCATCCCATCCGTAATAATAAAGATTCTCCCAGTCACTTCTGTAGCTTCTTATTATAAATCCGGAACCGTTATTCATCACATAAATATCTTCCCTGAATTCAACCCAAGTATTCCTTGTTTCATTATATATCTGTATAAAATCGCCTGTCGAGGGATCGGTGAGAATAATACGAAGGTCAGTCTGATCACGGTTAAGCACCTGAATGGCCAGTTTCTTACTGTCAGGCGTCCAGAACGGCCATGCAATATACTGGTCAACAGTATAGTCAGTCTTAACCCATACAGTCCTGGCTGTAGCAATATCGGCTATACCCATTTTTACCTTTGGATTAGGATCTCCGGCTTTAGGATACGGTGTTGCTTCAATAATGCCATGTACCCCATCCGGTTCATCAAGCCTGTTAAGAGTAAAAACCGGAACATCAGTCTCATCAGTTCTGAGGTATGCAAGCTTATTTCCATCGGGTGACCACCAGAAAGCTGCATAACGGCTTCCCCTGCCAAGTATCTCCTCCATATAAACCCATGCTGAATAACCGTTATAGATCTTCTCCGAGGCATCAAATGTGAGTCTTATCTCTTTATTATCCTTTAGGTCATAGACATACAGGTCCTTATTTTTTGTATAGGCAATCCTTCCTCCATCCGGAGAAAAACGCATATTTACTTCATCTGCCTTATCATCAGTAAGTCTCCTCAGTCGCGTGTCTCCAACGGTGAAAAAGTAAATATCGTTATCTTTAAATATCACAACACTCCTGTTATCAGGACTCACAACATCATTCATCGAAAGCGTTATTCCATCAGGAAGTGCCCCGGCTAAAACTTGCCGGTCAGTTTCTGATGGGGTTATAACTGTGCTTTTGCCGGATCTGATATCGACGCTCTGGATTACCAGCCTCCGTTCTGCATCATAAGTCCTTATAAGATAGTGGTTATCGTCAGCCCATCCCTGAATAGCTACCTGGTCACCACCACGCCGTCCCATTTGAGCTTCAGCATGATGAACAGGAAGAAGAAAAAGAAACAGGCAAATAACCTTAATAAAACTGAACCTTTTCATAATATTGTATTTAGTAATAATAGTACCACGAACAAGGTTGCAAAAGTATGAAATTTAAAATTAAATGAGATGAAAAAAATCCTCCTTGCCATATTTGGATCAGCATTAATTATTCTTCCTGTAAAGTCACAGACAATCAAATCACCGGATGAATTCCTGGATTATGAAGTGGGGACACAATTCACCTATCATCACAGGGCGGTTGAATATTTCAGATATGTTGCTGAAATCTCACCCCTTGCAGTGTACAGGGAATATGGCAAAACTTATGAGGGACGCACCCTGGGAGTATGCTTTGTTTCTGATTCAGATAATATTTCCAATCTGGAGGTTTACAGGAAAAACAACCTTGTGATGACAGGTTTATCTGCCGGAGAAGTAACAGGAAGGCAGCTTCCTTTTATCTGGCTTGCCAACAATGTGCACGGTAATGAAGCTGCAGGTATGGAAGCGGCCTGGCTTACCTGCAGGAACCGGTCGATACACTGACTTTAAAGGAACGGATTGACGGTCACTTTACTGCCTCCATGGCAACGATTAAAGTATTGTACGAGAACAGGGATAAACTGGTTTCTGAATTCAATAATTATTTTTCTGATAATGCTAACAGGCCACAGTCGAAGTACAGGTCCGTCATTATTAAACGATCAAATGAAAGATCCAATAAGGAAAGTCTTTTGCAGCTATTTGACAATAACCAGATCAGATACAGCTATGCAGGAAGCACCGGAAAAAAATTCAAGGGTTTCGATTATGCCTCAAATAAAGACGGGGAAATTACAATTGAAAAGGGAGATATCCTGGTAAGTGCCTTCCAGTCGCAATCGCGTCTGGTACAGATTTTATTCGAACCTGACAGCAAAACCTCCGATTCCCTCAGCTATGATCTTACTGCATGGGCTCTGCCGTATGCATATAACCTGAAAGCAGTTGCTATCCCTGAGAAAATAGCTCCCGATACCGGTAAAGTAGAATACAGGACAATTACTAATATTCCCGGAGCTGATAATATATATGCATATGTCGTTAATTTCAACGGATTCAATGAACTGAAGCTTATGGCAGCCCTGTACAGGAAGAATATCAAGCTCAGATATTCCCTCAAGCCCTTTACCCTTAACGGTACCGGTTTCAACAGGGGAAGCATATACAAGGTGAAACTTGATGATACACATCCTTATGCTTTCGGAATGGGTAAAGAATGGTTTATAATGAAAAGGACAGCTGGCTACGCCTTCCTGGAATCAGGCAGCAATATTGGATATATCCTTGAAAAAGAGCCAGTTTCAGGCTTTGCTGGATTCAAATACAAGGACAAGATAAAAAATACCCTGGTTATAGGTTCTGAAAAAACAGGATCCGGAGAAGTCGTGG
Source organism: uncultured Rikenellaceae bacterium (assembly GCA_964415855.1). GTDB lineage: Bacteria > Bacteroidota > Bacteroidia > Bacteroidales > VadinHA17 > LD21. The sequence goes on along the minus strand of CAYQBZ010000008.1, from coordinate 4,740 downwards.
ACGTTACCGATGATCCGTATTTCAGGGCATTCTGGAAGAGTGGCAGGGTATTGTTAGGTAATATGGTATTGAGATGACCTCAGCCTGTACCCTGATCTTCTGACTGATAATCTTTATACTATCTGCCTTGATCCTATGCGCCCTTACTTTCTCCTGTACCAGAAGAAATAATCCTTTTGCCTTTTCTTTGCCTCGGAAGATCTTGCTACGTAAACTTTCTTCCCGGTGTAAGGATCAAATCCTGTATAATACATCAAAGTCGACAGTGTCATCGGAGTAGGTGTAAAATCCTGCACCTGTTCAGGTCTGATTCGCAGGCTCTTTATCTCTGCTGCGAGATCAGTCATATCTTTTTCCGAACAAGCGGGGTGAGCTGAAATAAAATATGGAACAATCTCATAATTAAGGGAATGCCTGGATATTATTTCGTTGAATTTTTTACTCAGTTTCCTGTAAAGACTGAACGGAGTTTTGCGCATATAGGATAAAACACCAGGCGAGGTATGTTCCGGAGCCACCTTTAAACGGCCTGATATATGGTTTGTAATAAGCTCCTCAAGATATTCCTGCTCCGTTTTACCTGCCTTTCTATTCCATTCGGGAAACAAAAGATCATACCTGATACCACTTCCGACAAATGACTTTACAATACCATCCATACTGTCCACTTTCATGTACAGGTCTGTCAGGGCTTTATGGCTTGTTTCCAGGTTGTTACAAACTGCCGGCCATATGCAGGATGGTCTGGAGCATTCGGTACATATTTTTATGTCCTTTCCCTTCATCCCGTACATATTGGCAGACGGACCTCCCAGGTCGGATAAATAACCTTTAAAATCCGGCAGTTCAGTAAGTCTCTTTACCTCGCGAAGTATTGACTTTTCCGATCTTCTTATAATCTGTTTCCCCTGATGCGCCGCAATAGCACAGAAGCTGCATCCTCCGAAACATCCCCTGTGAATATTTACAGAGTACTTTATCATTTCGTATGCAGGGATCGAGCCTTTTTTAAAGTATCGGGGATGAGGCATGAACCTGTACGATAGGTCATATGACCGGTCAGCAATCTCCTCTGGCATAGGAGGAAACGGAGGATTGATTATTACATTACAACCACCTGTAGCTTCGATTAGCCTGGCTGATTCTATTTTATTTGATTCTTTCTCAAACTTAATGAAGTTTTCTGCGAACAGAGTTTTACTCTTCTGACAGTCTTCATAGGAATGAAGAAATATATTCTTCACTTTTTTCCAAACTGGTAATGAATCTGTCTTTTTTCTAATAATACCTGTCTGGGGAATTGTATTGAGCGAAGTAAAAGGAACTCCCTGCGACAATAACCTCAGAAGTTCTCTTAACGGTTGCTCTCCCATTCCATATATAAGCATATCAGCACCGCTGCTGACCAGTATTGACGCGAGCAGTTTATCCTGCCAGTAATCGTAATGGGTAAGACGTCGCATTGAAGCTTCAATACCTCCAATAAGAACCGGGACATCAGGATATAGCTCTTTTAGTATTTTAGTATAAACAACTGTTGGATAATCGGGTCTGAATCCGGCCTTACCACCAGCAGTATAGGCGTCATTTGATCGTAACCTACGGGCCGCCGTATAGTGGTTAACCATAGAATCCATGTTACCTGCAGTAACACCAAAGAAATATTTTGGCTTTCCAAGTTTACGAAAATCCCTGAGATCGTCCTGCCAGTTTGGCTGGGGTACAATTGCAACACGGAATCCTTCATCCTCAATAACCCTGGCGACAACTGCCGGACCGAATGCAGGATGATCAATATATGCATCACCACTGAAAATAATGACATCTATCTCATCCCACCCAAGGTCAGCAACTTCTTTACCGGTTGTAGGAATCCAATTATTTCCGGATACGGACCGTTTTTTCACATGGCTAATTTACTTAAAATAACTATCTTGCATTACATACAATATCATTTTCCAAACGGCCTGATTATTGCAGATATTAACACAGATGAAAGACATGATCATCTGCCATTTTCATCATCAGTTAACAAACCGCAATGGATATAACAAAAGTAATAGAGCAGCATAAGAGGCTTGGCAACTACGTAGCCGAAAAGAAGCTTAAGCAAAGTCTTGATCTGCTTGCGGATATGATAAAAAATGTAACATCAGGGGATCTCCGTGACGAGTACAATAATATTGTGATGACGTACCGGAATATGCTGACCTATACAATTGAAGGGATAAAAGATCCTGAACGGAACAAAATTTACGGTAAGCTCATCCAGTCGGTCCTCAGTCTGTCAGACAAGGTCCGACAGGACATATTGTCACATTTTTCCGGCTGGCATACTTACTGGGTAAAACAGCAGGCGGAAAAAGAGATGCAGTTGAGCGGAAAAACGATAGTTGAAAATGTTGATGACCTGATGTTTAAATCTGAGCTGGACGAGTGGCTTAAACTGAGTAACGAAATAAATCCTGATCCTGAATCAGAAATTGCAGGAAAACATAAACAACTGATCAGGAATATTTTCAACCATCTCTGGTTAACAGATTATTATGGTGAAGCAGAAATAAGCCTGGCAGAGCTGATCCTCGGATCGGGAAAATTCAAATGGTACGAGACAAGTATCTTTACAACCGCAATAACGTTAAGTTCGCTCAGGACATGGCAGACAGAAAAGCTTCATCTCCTCAATAAAATATACAAATCGGGGCAGGAACAGGTAATGGAAAGAGCTCTGTCGGGCCTGGTACTGATCTTCCATTACTATAATGAAAGATTAATACTGTATCCCGATATTGTTGAAATGATCAGGAAGAACAGTCGTAACAGCGCTTTCAGGGAGCATTGCCGTTTAATAGTGCTGCAGACCATCAGGTCGCGCGAGACTGAGAAACTGAGTAAGAAACTTCATGAGGAAATATTACCACAGGTTGCCAGGCTGAAACCAAGGATTGAAGAGAAACTTGATCTTGACAATATCCTTTCGAGTGATAAGAACGAGGAAAAGAATCCCGACTGGTCAGCTATGTTCAATGATTCGGAGGAGATCTTCAAGACTATGGAGGAACTGACAAAGCTCCAGATGGAGGGTGCAGATGTCTATATGTCAGCCTTTGCCAATATGAAGCATTTCGATTTCTTCAAGGATTTCCAGAACTGGTTTATACCATTCTATCCCGATCATGAGACAGTTGATGAGATATACAGGGACGAGATTCTTGGTCCGGGCACCAATGAACTCGCAGAGGCGCTGTACCAAACGCCGTTCATATGCAATTCTGATAAATATTCCCTGATTTTAAATCTGAAATATCTTCCATCCTCTCAAAAAAGCATGATGTTGAAGGTGTTCAGGATGGAGCTTGAGGGACTACAGGAATTAAATAGTGAGGAATCCTCCATAGATCCTTACAGGAACTTCCGGACAAATGTTACACAATATCTTCAGGACATATACAGGTTTTTTAAGCTATCTCCTTACAGGAAAGAGTTTGAGGATCTGTTTACCGGAAAACTCGATATTTACAATTCTCAGTTTTTCAGGATGACGTGCAATTCATCTGAAGCTGAAGCAGGTCTGGCTGATTACTTTTTCAGCAAGGATTTCTATGAGGATGCCCTGTACCTATATCTGAGGCTGGCGGATGAGAAGCCTTCAGATGCCCAGTTATATGAAAAGATCGGTTTTTGTTACGAGGAAAGTGCTGCATATGAAGATGCTCTGAAATATTACAGGAGGGCAGAGCTCATTGACAGGAAAGTCTGGACCATAAAGAAGATCGGTTTATGTCTGAGGAAGACAGGCAAATATGAGGAAGCTCTCGAATATTATCTCCAGGCAATTGACATGGAACCTGACAATATTCACACGGTTATAATGACCGCCCATTGCTATCTTGATCTAAAGGATTACGAGAATGCATTAAAATATTACTTCAAGGTTGAATATAATGAGCCTGGAAATCTAAGGATATTACGTCCTATTGCATATTGCTATTTTGCTCTTGGGAAATTTGATGAGTCTGAGAAGTACTATGACAGGTTATCTGCAGGCAAGCTAAGTCCGCATGACCAGATAAACATTGGTCACCTTGCACTTTGCAAAGGGAATAAGAAAGAAGCAATAGACCTGTACCGGCTGAGCATTATCGGCGGTGAAATATCCAGGGATCAATTCATGGAAATCTTTTCAGATGACAGGCCGCTGTTGATTGAACTGGGTGTTAATTCTGAAGACCTGCCCATTCTTCTTGACTATTTATTATTTACCTTCGGAGAAGCCTGATGAATCACGGCTGCTTCCTGGTCCGGGCGGAGGAGAAGGTCCTCCCTGTGAAGGTGGTCTGCCATCCGGTCCCCGTCTTCTCCCGTCTCTGTCATTCAGCGTATCATTCTCACGGTTTCTCCTGTTCTGTCTGATCATCTCCTGGCGCTTTTCATCCATCTCCTTTAACCTTGCTCTCTGATCTTTCGTCAGGTTAGCATCCAGCTCCTTGTTAAATGCCTTCATGCTTGCGTCGAGCTCTTTACGAAAGTTGGTCTGCAGGTCACTGTTTATCCTGGCATACTTATTAAGTACCAGGTCTATTTTAGCTTTCTGCATTTCATCAGGCTGGTCCGTTCTCAAGTTCGGCCCGTTGGATTTCAAGACTGATGTACTTGCAGTCGAGATTGTGGTCGACAGTGTTAATCATGGAATGTTTAGCGGCCTGAATCGCGCCGAATAAGTCGATTCCGCTTTTTGAG
>CAYQBZ010000007.1:9160-22467 GCA_964415855.1 uncultured Rikenellaceae bacterium | reverse complement strand
AGCTTCTGTATCGTCAAGATCAATCACTTTACCGGCATAGCTTAGCTTCAGAGGATTTCCAAGTCTGGATGTTATTTCAGCCTTCATAAGCTTCCCGTTTTCCCAGTCGATACCTATCTCAAATCCTCCTCGTGCCATAAGGCCGTGGATATATCCTTTTTGCCAGGCAGAAGGAAGGGCAGGCAACAATTCCACCTCACCGGCATGACTCTGAAGAAGCATTTCAGTGATACCGGCGGTACCTCCAAAATTACCATCTATCTGGAAAGGAGGGTGGTTATCGAATAAATTCTTAAGGGTGGATTTCCTGAGTAGTGACAGTACGTTTTCGTAAGCCTTTTCGCCATCTTTAAGGCGTGCAAAGAAATTTATTATCCAGGCACGGCTCCATCCCGTATGACCGCCTCCATTTGCCAGGCGAAAATCGATAGTCTTACGGGCAGCTTCGAGGTATTCGGCATTATGCTGTTGAGTTATCTGGTTGCCGGGATATAATCCATAGAGATGCGACATATGGCGGTGACCTGGTTCAGGTTCCTCAAATTCTTCCGTCCACTCCATGATCCTTCCATTTGATCCTATTACGGTCGGGGCAAGCTTTTCGAGCGTTTTTTCCATCCTGTTCCGAAATGGTCTGTCAACATCAAGAATAGTAGCTGCCTGTATTGTGTTCTGCAAAAGGTCCCGTATTATCATATGATCCATGGTAGGTCCCATAACCATGCTGGCAGTTTCTTCGCTGCCGGGGATCCTGAACCGGTTCTCGGGAGAAATTGACGGGCCGGAAACGAGGTACCCGGTAAGCGGATTCTTTACCAGCCAGTCCATACAAAATTCGGCTGCTTCCTTCATAATGGGATATGACTTTGTCCTGAGGTATTCAGTATCACCTCCAAACTGATAGTGATCCCATATATTCTGGCAACTCCATGCAATGCCCATTGGCCACATCCCGTATCCTATTGCTCCTGTCGGTTCAGTGAAATGCCATGGATCGGTTGTGTAATGTGCAACTATGCCCTTCATACCATAGACCTCCCTGGCAGTCCTGCGGGCATCCGGACGAAGAGCATCAATGAAATCTATAAAAGGTTCCTGCAGCTCACCCAGATTTGTTATCTCCGAAGGCCAGTAATTCATCTGGATATTTATATTGATGTGATAGTCGGCACTCCAGGGCGGACGCAACCCATCGGCCCAAATACCCTGCAGGTTGGCAGGAAGGCATCCTGGTCGTGAGCTGCTTATCAACAGATACCTTCCAAACTGATAGTATAGCTCAATAAGGTCAGTATCAACATACCCGTTCTGCATTGCAGTGATACGGGCATCAGTAGGGAAGTAGTTCCCTTCCCCTGAACCTAAATCAATATCTACTCTCTTAAATAGTGTCTGATAATCAGCTATATGATTTTCTTTTGCCTCAGTGAAAGAGTGTCCGGTTGCCTTATCCATCTGACCTTCGGTAGTTATTTCAGGATCAGAACCAGAATAATCGGTGGCAGCAGTGAGATAGAGAGTTACGCTATTTGCTTTTTCGACCCGCAGGCTGTCGCCGGCAGCGGTTAATGTTCCTCCTTCGGCTGAAAGTTTAAGACGTGCAAACATATTCACACCGATTCCATCGCCAATATGTTCACTCATAGTGATCTCATTACCTGAAGCAGTGACATCAGCTTTATTACCTTCCCGGGAAAGAGTGCAGGTAAAGGTTACTGAACCCGGTCTGTCTGCTGTCAGATGAATAATGACAGCCTGGTCAGGCACACTTGAAAAAACCTCACGTGAGTACTTTACCTGGCCGGCAGTATATGTTACTTTTGCCACAGCGTCCTCAATATCCAGTTCGCGGCGATAATCCGAGACTGACCTGGGTGGCCCGAAATTAAGACTGAGATCCCCGAGGGCCTGGTAGGATGCACGGGGATTCATGGGTTTGTTTCCCATTATGCCTTTTTGTGCAAGTGTTTCAGCTTCCTTATATCTGCCTTCGAAAAGGAGTTTTCTGACCACCGGGAGAGTCTTCAAGGCATCGGGATTTGCATCCCACCGGGGCTCTCCTGTCCAGACAGATTCTTCGTTCAGCTCGAGACGTTCTGTTTCAACACCGCCAAATATCATGGCACCAAGCCTTCCATTACCAACCGGCAGGGCTTCGTTCCAGTTATCAGCCGGTCTGTCGAACCATATCTTCATCCCGGATGGCTTATCCTGGCTTTTTGAAATGGTGAAGTTTAGCAGGAGCAGGGCGATTGGTACGATAAATGAAAAAAGGGTTTTTGATCTCATCTGAAGATTGTAAAATGAATAAGTAAAATTATCCGATAAAATTACAAACCCATATGGATATCCAAAAAAAGTATGGCAGAATAAAGCAGGGACATTGCATGCAAGGTCCCTGCCGGGGAATTATTTCTTCAGGAGATCCCGTATTTCGGTCAGTAAAGCTTCTTCTTTAGTTGGTGGAGGAGGTGCAGGAGGAGCAGCCGGTTTTGTCTCTTCCTTCTTCCTGGCTGCATTCATCGCTTTTACAAGCATAAATACAGCAAAGGCAACAATCAGGAAATCAAATGTGACCTGTAGAAAATTCCCGTAATTCCAGGTTACAGCAGGACTTGCTTCTGTTGCCGCTTTCAGAACAACCTTCAGATCGGTGAAATTTACACCTCCGATTAGAAGTCCGAGTGGTGGCATGATAATGTCACCGACGATGGAAGAGACAATCTTCCCGAAAGCGGCACCAATAATAATACCAACAGCCATATCGGTAACATTACCTTTTATAGCGAAGGCTTTGAATTCATCAAGTAGTTTCATGATGCCTTGTCCCTGACAAAAGTAATTCTTGATGTGAGAGGAGCAATGAATGCACTGAAGTGTGCCCCTGTTTTAAAAGTCCATATCCGATATCGGGGGAATTATCCCATACCGATCTGTCACCTTTATAGTTAGCAAATGTGCTGAAGATACCATTTACTGCCACTGAATTCTGGCCACCTGCTGCCCAGTTAGTAAGTGAGGTCTGGGCAAGGTTAAGGGCCACTACACCTCCTGTCTTCCATCCCTGTATAGTATCGGTGGACTGGCTCCGGAGTTTCTTTTCTGTATCGGTCACCTGTGTAAATGCATTACCGGTAAAAATTGTAATAATCAGCAATGCTGCAATAATCTTTGTTTTCATTTTTCTGTATAAAAGTGGAACATATACTATTTGTTATCTTTTTGAAAGCTCTATTATGTCTTTTACTTCCAGGACCGGTTTTTCATATCCCTGAGATGCGGACTTTATCATTGCCAGACCAAGCTCCTTCAATGTTGTTACATATTTTGGCATTAATGTTCTAAGCACAGGGTACAGTAATCGAAAAATTGTATAGAAGCCGTGAATGTTTTTAGATCCTTTCGATGGCTGCAGAAATCCTGGACGGAATGCATAAACCTTTTTGAAAGGCATTTTCATAAGATCGTTCTCAGTCTTTCCTTTAACCCTTGCCCAGTTTATTCTGCCTTGTTCAGTGCTGTCGGTACCTGCTCCTGAAACATAGCAAAATGTCATATCCGGATTCTGTGCCAGAAGGAGTTCTGCCATATGCATTGTGAGCGTATATGTGAGAGAATAATAATCATCTTCCCCCATTCCTACTGAAGAGACTCCCAGGCAGAAAAAGCATGTATCATATTCTTTCATACTGTCAGCAACCGGCGAAAGATCATAAAAGTCGGAATGAATGATCTCTGTTAGTTTTTCATGCCTAACACCACACGGCCTCCTGTTAATAACCAGTACTTTTTCCACATCCGGATGCATAAGTGATTCATGAAGAACACCTTCCCCAACCATCCCTGTCGATCCTGTAATTATTGGTCTGATTTTCATATCAGGTTTGATTCTATGAAGAATAATTTTATGTTATTGCAAACTCCTAAAGTAACAAATCTACGGGTGAATAGTTTATCTCCTTGCCATAGTGCACAAAGCTTCATTTATGTCGGACATAAAGAAAATACTGTTCCCTTTGTTGCTTTCGCGGATGAAATCCTGCAGGTTCTTGCTTTTATATTTTGAAAAATCACCAATTATTGCAAGCTTAAAACGGTAGTTTGAGAATTTCTGAAGGATATCTCCTGCAAGCCTGGTTTGAAGCTTAAAGAAGTCGGGATGCAGATTCTGCTCCATAATAATCAGGCCGGTACTGCCATAATAACCGGCATCGGCCATCAGGTCCAGTGCATCCTGCACCTCTGAAATCCTTCGTTTCTCATCGGTTAACTCAGCAAATATTGCATTATCGAATTCGTGTATCAGGAACATAAAGAAGTTTTTATTATTTGTCAGTAGAAGTACTTTTCTTTAATCGGGTTTGGTTTTCAGGGGGTAAAACTAATACGATAAAATTTCGATTCCAAGGGACCGATCGCAGCTGAAGGATTTTCAACAGGAGCTCCGTTGACATCAACCTCAACAGCTGGCAGACCTGCATTTAGTATATTCAACAACGGGCCATTCAGCTCGCACGGCCAACGATACCTTGGGAATTTATTCCGAATATTCCCATGAACAGTATCTGTCTCCCACTCAATGAAGTCTTTCCCGCTCGTTGTCCGCAGCAGCATATTCTCGCGAAGGCCCGGGATACACGAATGATAATCGTAGTCCGGGCCTGACAATTTTTTTGCATAGCCATTTATAAGGAAATCATTTTTGTTAAGAAATGGCTGAGCTTTCAATGCTGACAGCGATATGATCAGAATTGAAATGATCTGAGTAGTTTTTTTCATGATGCTTACCTGTTATCAGGTTATTTCACAAATGCCTTTATTACCAAAGCCACCCCTCCGGATTTGTTTATCAGTCTGTATTTGCCGGCAGCGGCAGGGATAATAAATGTTTCAGCATAACTGAACTGCTGTGCAAGACCATTTTCTATTTCGACCACTATGCTTATCCCTTCAACGAGGCTCAGTACATGAAATTTGTTTTCTGTTTTGATCTCAACAGAAGTCAGAAAATGGATGCGGTGAACATCATAGAGATGAGTTTCGTGTGTGGGCAGGCGGTACAGTTGCCAATCGTTCCCGTTGGCAGTCAATACAGGTTTTGAGATAAGTTCTTCCTTAACAGAAGCACCTTTCCGTTCAAAAAAGAGGTTTTCCATTCCTCTCCCGATATTAAGTGTTCTGGGATTGCCATCCAGGTCAGGACGCAACCAGTCATACATCTTAAAGGTATAGATATAAGGTGTAGTGCTTATCTCAAGTACCAGGTTATTCTTTCCGGAGCCATGAATTGTGCCGTATGGTATCAGGAAGAGATCATGCTTTGAAGCCGGGAGTGCCTGGATATATTTACCGATCTCAACCGGAACGGAACTTTGTGAACTGAGTTCCAGTTCATTTCTGAATTCCTCAGGATTGATATTGTCCCGGAACCCAAGAAAGACAACAGCATTGTCTTTAGTATCCATTATATAGTAGGTCTCCTCCTGAGTAAAATCCTCTCCGAAATGAGCCTTTATGTAATCGGGACGCGGGTGACACTGGACAGAAAGATTTCCCCCGTTAAAAGTGTCAAGGAAGTCGAAGCGAATGGGAAAATTTGTGCCAAACCTGTCATGGCAGTCTCCCAGTACAGCTTCTGCCTCGAGATACATCAGACTATCGAATGATACTTCCAGCATCTTCCCCCTGCTTTCAAACAGGAGACCGTTCTCAGGAGAAATAAGCTCGAATGACCAGGCATAATTCGATACGTCCTTATTCAGCCCATTTATGTGATCCCTTATCCATGTGCCCCCCCAGGGTCCCGGTTCGAACCATGGGCGTCCCCTGAAAAAATTGCGGCTCATCACCGAGATGGAACGTCTGAAGAGGTCTCCGTACATCCATGCAGGGTTTTCAGGTCTCTGTGCATCAATTATTATATCAGCTGAAGGAAGAATTCTTTGTTTATGCCTGTTCAGGACGATCCAGTCTACAAAATAGAATCTACGATACATCTCCCCCGGATCCCCGGCTGTATCTGCTCCCAGGTTTGTTATGCTTCCTGCACGCGCCCGGTACTGTATCTCGTTTTTTGGCAGATCAACGTATATAAGCAAACCCATCCAACCCGCGAGCGATGCTCCCGGACCAATAATAATGTTAACATCGGCTTTGGTGTCATAGGATAAATTTGTAAAACGTGTCATGTCAAAGAAATCCTCCAGCCCGAGTGTTGCACGTTTCCCAAAGAGCTTATCGTCTCCTCCCGTGAAAGGAGCTATCATACTGTCGATAGCCTCCTCTTCTTTGAGATAGTCGAAGCTGTTTATCCATATTGCATTGTAACCTAACTCTGATAAATAAGCATCTATTTCGTTGCGGATCCTGTAATAAAAGACACCTATATAGCCGTCTATCACAATGGTCTTATAGTTTTTCAATACCGCAGCAAGCGATTCGAATCCTTCAAAGATCTGACCCTCATAAAGCCGGAATACAGGATATACATCATATGTCCCGTCAGGAGGATGAGTCTTTTTGTCAGGCAGAAGAACCTGGCTGCTATTTCTCCACTTATCTTTCAAAGTCTGTTGAATTTACCCATCCTGCATTCTGTGGTGTGAGTTCGCCTCTCATGAACCTGTTGTAAAAGTCTGCTCCACCTTTATTGGCATAGGGGTATTTATCAAAAATGTCCCCGTTGCCAAGTATCCTGGGATCAGCCTGGTCACGCAGCTCCTTTTCAAGCTGGTCGCGGAGTTCCGTTTTTACTGATCCCAGTCCCGGGATCCCAGCCAGATTAGTCATACATTCAGGATCGTCAGTGATATTATATAACTCCTCATCAACCCTTTTCCCGAAGCTTAAGTCCCAGTATTCCTGTGTCAGACCTGTCCTTCGCATATTGAGTATGACTGTTTTGGTCGGGCCTCCGTCGCAGTTCAGGTAGCCTGTTTCAGGATTTCCTGAAGGCCAGCGGTCAGTCTTGAAGTTCCTTATATAGAGGAATCCGTTTTTAATTATACCACGGATAGGATACCCTGTGTCGTCGGGCCGACCGACATCATGCCTCTCTTTTCCAATCAAAACATGGTCCCTGTTCTTATTAACTGTTCCCCCTTGCCGTGACCTGAAAAGGTCCGTAAAGCTCTTTCCCTGGACAGGCTGCATATCACTCTCAGACTCCTTTACTCCGGCTGTTTCCAGGAGGGTAGGGGCTATATCTATGAAGCTTATAAAATCATCTGCTATCCGTCCGGGATTCCTGATTCCTTTTCCCCACATGATTGCCATGGGCATGTGGTTAGAATATTCATATTCCTGTCCCTTTACCCTCGGGAACGGCATACCATTATCAGCAGTGACTATTACAATTGTATTCTCGAGTTCGCCTCTCTCTTCGAGCATGTTCAGCATGCTGACAAGGTGATCATCGAAGTGCTCGATCTCAAAGGCATAATCCAGGATATCATTCCGGACTGTATCGATATCGGGCCAGAACTTAAACACTGACATGATATCAGTAAGATGTTTCCCTCCTTTTTTTACACCTGACTCGTACTCGTAGCCCCTGTGTGGTTCATATGATCCGTACCAGAAACAGAATGGTTTGGAATCATCCCTTGAATCCAGGAAATCTTTAAAATTGCCTGCATAATCCGAGTTGGATATTCCTGACGCGGGCGGTACAAGTTTCCTTGTGTTAAATGCTTTCCCGGTAAGTTCCCTGGCAATGCCGGCACTGTCAACTGCTATACCAGGAGCCCATCCCTTTGAAGTAAAACCAACGTTGTAACCATGCCGGCCCAGCGATTCCATGAAGGTTGTAAATTTAACGGGAAAGAATGGGATATGGTTTGCTGCCGCTTCCAGCTGCCAGCTGTTCCTTCCGGTTAAGAAACAAGCTCTTGAAGGGGACGATTTTGCGTTGGGGGTATATACATTATTGAATAAGATCCCATCCCTGGCAACCCTGTCGAAACCAGGCGTATTTACAAAGCTGCATCCATAGGCACTCATATGGGGGAATGAGATATCATCCCCCATGGCTATAAGGATATTTGGTCTTTCATTACCGGATTCTTCACCTGTGTTGTTACACCCGGTAATGATAAGTGGCGAAAGAACAATTAAGCTCTTTAGTGATGTGTTGTTCATGAGCCTGATTCGTTTATATATTCCATTACAATTGACTTGATGATATTTGCGAATTTGACATTCGGGATCTCCTCCCTGGTGAAATACTGAGGCCTTTCTCCCTCCAGGAGAGTGATATCTGAGATCGGCAGGTTTATTTTACCTGTGTAGATATACTTTATATTCTCATAGGCATCCCCTGAGAAGCACTCATATTTTTTATAGAATTTATATTCTTCAAGACAGATGTCCAGCTCTTCTTTTACTTCGCGTACAAGGGCTTCTTCAGGCGTCTCTCCATCCTCAACATGTCCTCCGATCAGATCCCAGTGGTTCGGGAAAGGTATTCCGGGTTTATTATCCCTTAAAGCAAGCAAAACTTCTCCCTTGTCATTCTCTAATATAATGGCTGCAATTTTTTTCATCATTAAGGTTTATTCTACCATAAATGATTCAATGAATTCAGTTTTTTGATGATATACGATAAAATTAGAATTTAAGCTTAATATTACCAAATATCTCCCTCCGTGAACCAGGCTGGTATGAGTTTCCATCGGGATCAGGTTCGGTAAAGGCCATATAACGGGCTCCGGTAAAATTACGGGCAAAAATACTGCATTCGCCTTCCACCCTTTTAAAATGCCAGTTATATGAGATACGTGCATGGTAAAGATTGAATCCTTCCTGCCAGTTTTGATATATGGAAGGGTCCAGTTCCCCGTTGTATGCCTTTGCATCTGTATAGACAGCCCATTTTGACTGGTATTCGGTACCCATACTTAATTTCAGATTATCAACTAAGGTATATACAACTTCAGCATAGAGTTGATGTTTTGGTGAGTCAGGCAGCCACTGTCCTTCAGCAGGAGGAGTGGTAAGGACATATTCACTATTTGTATATACCGGATCAATGACTGCTGAAGTGTATTTGAAATCTGAATATGTATAGGCACACTTTAGATTAAGGTTATTAATTACGTTAAGAGAGAAGGATGTCTCAATCCCTGACCGGCGACTGTTCCCCGCATTTCCATAAAACACTTCCTGGTTTCCGCGTCCGCTTTGTTTGAAGCGGAAGAAATCATTTTCAGTTTTCATAATAAATCCGGTGATCTCAAAATAATCATCATTACTGCCGAAACCACGGATACCGATCTCTGTACAGCCCGAGAGAGCCGGTACAAGGTGAGTATTAAATCCACTGTAACCTGCCGGGTTGCCGGCTAATTCCTCTGTTGACGGTGGCATAAACCCCTGGCTCCAGTTGGCAAACAGATTTATAAGGTTGCTGAATGAATAACTTGCGCCTATACGGGCTGAAAAGTTCTTGAAGTTTTTTGCTGTTTTAGCACTGTCAGGGCCGAACATCTTATTTGTCAGTTCATTCTTCATGGCATCATACCGCATATTAGCTACCAGAATAAATTTCCCGGTTTCCATTTTACAGAGTGCAAAAGCTCCAAGACTGCTTTGAGAAATAACCTGGTTGGCGAGAAGAGAATCCGTTTCCAGGTTTGTTTCATCAATGCTCTCCACCCTGAAGGGATCACTGGCACTTTCAAGCTTATAGATACTGCTGGTCTGCCATTTCAGATCAGTTCCTATACTGACATTATTTTTTATTTTTCCTGTCTCAGCTTCGAGGTTATATTGTATGCTTGCCCCGGGGAAGGTAATATTCCTATATTCTGCTGCCTTATTGCTGGTCTCCTTATAACAGGATGATCTTAGAAATACTATCGTTTCCAGGTTTTGCGAGCTGTTGATCTTATAATTCCCGTTTATCCCAAATGTAGTACGGTTTGTTTTCTGGTACTCGTTAAAGGGAAGAGCATCGGGATTTGCCTGCCTTAGGTTGTCAAACTGTATGAGGTTCAATCCCTCGGGATTTTGCTGGAAATAGTCGGTGCGAGATATGATCTGGGTTAATGATAGTTTTGAGGAAGGATGGAAATTTACCTTTTCATAGAGCTTATTGCTCCAGAAAGCCTGATGATCGCGATAACCTTCACCATCAGTTCTCGAGTAGCTGAGGCGGTAATCGATATTATCATCAGATCCGTCAGCCTGTATTAACGATTTCCTGAAGCCATTTGATCCGACGGTCTGACTGATTTCACCTCCTGCAGGGTGTGATCCTCCGTTTTTTGTTTTTATGTTCAGTACTCCTGCAGCTCCGCCTCCGCCAAACAGGCTGGCAGAAGGACCTCGGATTACCTCAATATTCTGAATAGTGCTCCAGTCAACGTCATAAAGATCGGGAGCAAAACCGGAAGGATCATTTACCGGTATCCCGTCGATTAGTACTCCGATTCCTCTTAAACCCCGTTCAGTTAATATTCCCTGGCCACGTATCGAGATATGAATATGTTCTCCGTCATGCTGGTTGTCGATCCGGATGCCGGGGATCAACCTCAGCGCTTCCTCCGCACCTGCTGAACGTGGCATCATTGAAAGAACCTCAGATGTTACCAGCGAGAAAGACCCGGGGTTACTCTTCAACAGCACCGGTAACCTGTTTGCAGTTACAACTACCTCCTGCAGCCTGATAGTCTTAACAGAATCAGGGATCTCACCCTGACCGGAGAGTGATCTGCAGATCACAATTAGCGCCAGTAAAGTAACTATACCCTTTTTCATCTTTCTTTAATGAAGTAGAGCTTATTGTCCTCAACCTTATAGAATAGCGGAGCGATCATTATTTTGGGATAGCGTAACCTGAGACGTTTTGTCTCGCTCAGGATAAAGTCGGACTCATTGCCAATCTCGAACATCGGGGCGAAATGCATGAAATGCTCTTCTGCACTCTCTGTTTCCCATCCGGCTGTCTCTGCCAGACCCTTTATGAAATCGTCTTTGCGCGAAACAAGGTTAACCATTCCACAATTATTATGTCCTATGAGTGCAATGTGACTGATCTGTCCGATAGCAATGGCATAGGAAACTTTGAATTCACTGTACCTGAGGTTTGCTCCTCCGGATCTTATAATAAACGCAAAATTATCAGGTATATGAAGGTGTTTCCTGTTGTCCATGCACATTCCCACAAGGAGTTGAGCCCTGTCGCAAATATCATATTCGTGTCCAAGGTTGTGGTACTCCAATAACAAGCCTATCGGTGTAGCGCGGTATCCGGGAAGAATATCATCTGCCGAGGTTATTGCGATAAGCTTCATCATATGATTTCTTTCAAAGCAATCCGGAAAGGCTGCGAATGGCAATAATTATAAAAAATAAATATGTTATTCGCAGTAATTCTCAATTATTATAAGTGAATTATCAATTTTTATTCAATCCAAGTTTTCCGGATAATTCTTCGAGCTGTTGTCTTGCCATTTCGAGTGAACTCGTTTTCATAATTGGCATAATTTGCTTATTATTAGCACCATACAGAACAATCCGGTAATCTGAAAACGAAAGCGAAAGAGGCATATTACTCCTGCTGTAAGCCTGCCACGCTTTCCTAGATCTCTTTATGCCAAGTTTCATCCCGGGTTCAATGCTGATCCACGGACCGGTTTTGAATATACCGAAAAAATTGGTTGAATGTTTAAGCTGTTTCTTATCCCAGTCAATTATGGTACTGGTGGATGTAAGGCCGACAAATAATCCTATAATGACCACAAATATACCATACAGTGAATAATATATCATCACCATTCCTCCGATTGTCATGAAAGTACCTGTGGAAGTTCCGAATGGTCCGAATACCCTGTCGAGCCTGTTAGTTGTTTTCATTTAAAAGTTTTCCTGCTTCAGTAAGTGACAGTATATCTTCAGCGGGGAATGAGCCATCTCCTTTTGGTCCTACGTTAAGCAACAGGTTTGATCCTGTTTTTTCAGCCTCTTTCAGCAGGTTGATTATGTCCTCTGCTGTTTTGTGCTTACCGTCATTCGCGCTGTTGTAACCCCATGCATTTGGCTGAAGGGTATTACATATCTCACGTGGCTTTTTCATATTCAGTTCGTACACCTTTTGGGCAATATCGAATTGCTGGCCAACTTTGGCTCCACCATTGCGTTCCGGAGCAACAAAATCCTCATCTCCGTTTGCTCCCTGTTTAAATGATATCAAGGCATGTGGAGACAATCTCCTTACCAGTGCATATGTTGAGTCTATCGGGAAAAGATCGGGTCTGTTATAGAATCCCATTATGGGATCGAACCATATCCCTGCAATATCAGGATACCGGGTAAGTATCTCCTTCAGTTGTGCATGTACATATTCAACATAAATAGAAAAGTCTTCGTCTTTCTCAAATTTATACTCCGGCTGTTCTTCCTGGTAAGCAGGCCTTGCATTTGTCCATCCGTGGTCTCTTGAATAGAAATAAGGGTGATGCCAGTCGGCTGCGTAAGAATAATAGAGGAACAGTCCCAGACCTTTTTCTTCACAGGCATCATAAAGTTCCCTTATAAGGTCACGTTTTGCAGCTGAATTCAATACATTAAAATCGGTTTCTTTTGTTTCGAACAAACAGAACCCGTCATGATGTTTCGATGTAATGGTGATATATTTCATTCCTGCTTTTAAAGCAATGTCAGTTATCTCGTCAGCATTGAACCTTTCAGCTGTGAATGCATCCTTTAACTTTCCATATTCGGCAACAGGAATTGTATCCCTGAGCTGTACCCATTCACCTTTTGCGAGGATACTGTACAGACCATAATGGATGAACATACCGTATTTTGCATTTTTGAACCAGTCGAGATTGGCCTGCCCGGGGTTGCCCGGGTACTCTTTTTTATAGTCTTGCAGGTAAGAAGGTATCTTAAGATCTTGTGAACAGGCTGAAAGTAACAGGAAGATGGCCAGGATGCTGATCAGTCTAAGTTGTTTTCTCATGGCCTTAAGTTACATATTATTTCGGTTCATGAGACGAATTTCATTCAATACTGCCCATGGGTTTTACCATCAGATAATTCTTCGGTTTTCCTGATGCAGTAATCAGTGACTAATAAAATTGTTCGATCTCATACTGGGTCAGCCCGATTTCTTTCCCGATCCTGTCAGGAGTAGGGTAATAGGCGATCATTACCAGGACAGCGACAAAGAAGAAAATAATGTTGAAGAAATTATGTGTGAGGATGAGGCAAACAATTGCGAACAAGGCCACACTTTCACACGTAGCTAATCTGATAATCAGTCCTGTCTGATACAAAGGGTACTTTTTCACCATCGGGAATTT
>CAYQBZ010000007.1:0-9150 GCA_964415855.1 uncultured Rikenellaceae bacterium | reverse complement strand
ATAGATGTAGCCTGATGGTATTGCTGTCAGGCTGAGTATCAGGAGTACCAGTGTCAAAGGATCTGAGAGATCCGCAACGAAGGTATAATTTCCCTGGAATGTATAAAATACCACTATCAGAAAGGCAAGGCTGCTGCCAATAATAGCAAAGTATATCATCTTTGTAAGCTGGAGCGCACGCCTGGGATTAAATGATTCATTTTCCATACGGATGGTTAAATTGGTTTACTAAGTATTTATCGTATCTTAAATCTCCAACCGGCCCTGACTTCAACAAAAGTAACATACCAGGAGCTGAAACCGAACATTTCATTGAGGCTGACCGAGGCATTTATTCCTTTTTCGGAAAGCCAGTTTATTCCAAATGGAACCTGGCAGAATTCATCGCCATAATTTGAGCCAAAAAGCAATCCTGTGAACGGGGTCAGGGTTTTCTCGGAGTATTTTGTATTAAAATGGAACCTGCTTCCTCCTGAGAAATAGAATCCTGCCGATGTTATGTCAGATGTGCCAAGGCTCACTTCGAGGTCTAACCAGTGGAATATAAAATAATCGACAGATGAAGACACAAATCCGCTTCTTATGGTAGGTGCCAGTGCCCCTCCAAGATCTATCCCAAGTGGTTTCTGTTTCCTGGGATTCTGATAACCAAGGAGGTCCGTAACACCATTCTTATATTCTATACTTGATATCCGGTTCAGTTTCATCCATAATACAGGACCGTCTTCATAATCGGTCATCCTGTATTTAACAAATTTATCTGTTTGTTCAAGAATATCAACATTCAATTGTTGCCTGCTTTTCAGATTGATCTTATCCTGGCCGGTGGCATACTGACTTATAAAACCAAATATCAGGATTAAGAGACTGTATTTCATAATTAAAACTCTAATAAATACACCGGGCATTACTGTGTGATTTGCGGACAGATGGTTCCGGAGAGTATATATTCACATAGTCTGAACCATTATCAATTCACTTCACTCTCTTCTTTCGGCTTCTTGTCCTTACTTCCTTTCTTCTGGGGATAGGTCCCTGGCAATATGACATTGATAAGCTTTTTGCCCCATAATCCGAGCTGTATGCCGGCGGCAAGACACAGCAGGCTCAGCACCAAAGTAACAGCCCACAGATGTGTATGCCTTGCAACAAGAAACAGGCCTATTGATAATGTGAGAATTATAAGACTGAATATTATTTTTACCCTTAATAGCGGAGTAGCAAGAGTTTTAAATCGTGTCAGTCCGTCAATAATT
The DNA here is from genome assembly GCA_964415855.1 of uncultured Rikenellaceae bacterium. GTDB lineage: Bacteria > Bacteroidota > Bacteroidia > Bacteroidales > VadinHA17 > LD21. Next base: position 7,894 of record CAYQBZ010000007.1, on the reverse strand, counting down.
CCTGTAATAATAGCGAAGACGAGGGTGAAAGGGAAAACAAATATCGAAAATACAAGAACATTTCCCAACACTTCAGGATAGAAGTCCCGGAATGAATTTGTTAATATTGCCAGGATAGGAATGGCTATGACAAATGCCTGCGACAGGTGAATTACGATTGGATGAAGGTCCAGGTTAAGTAGTCTTAACCTGTTAAGGGAGACTCTTTCCCTGTACGGTTCAAAAACCTTCCTGGGAAGTCCGCATGCAGGACATACATCTCCCAGTTTATCTGCCTCCATAACAAATCCGCAGGGGCGGCAACGTACCAGTTCTTTCATAATAAAAAGGATAAATTTTCAGCACAAAAGTAAAAAAATCTGTAATTAAAAGAAGGAATGACGGTGCTTAATCCAATGTAGCTTTCCTGTTTGAAATGTTTACAGGACCTCCTTTACCGTTTATGATGCTTTTAACTTCACTCTCCTTGTTTCCGTTAAGCCAGTAGATTATCTTGTGGTGAATTTTATCTTCCAGGGTAACCGGTGTTTCGATAGCATTATCCACAATAGCAGGTGCGTCGTAAAAGACATTGTAAATGCCTATTCCCCAAGCCTCATGTGTTTTTACGTTGTCTGAGACTTTATATGAGGCATAGCCATTGATGCCATCGTGCTTCCAGGCATCTGCTGCCGGAGGGTCATAAGGCATCTCACTCTGGTAAAAATAGACCCTGCCATTATTGCCGTTCCAGAGAGTCTGGTATTCCTGGAAATGCTCATTAAAGAGACCATAAATTGTAACATTGTCACCATTTACTATCAATCCGTTGGCGCACCTGTTCCTATACCATCCAACACCATTCCCGTGGTCGGCCCTCCATAGCCATATATGATCTACACAGACATTGTTGCTGTTAATTAGCAGGCAACCGGACGCTGTTCCTTCTGCAGGACCACCAACACGGAAAAAAATGTCGTACAGGAATACCGGATCATGTTTATGAGACCTTTTTGAACCAGGAACCCCAACCTGAAATAATGCCGCTGATTTTACAGGACCGGCATCAATGGTAAGTCCGCAGACAGTAACGCCATCAATATCAGATATTTCCAGAGCCGGATTGCCGTTTACAGGTATAAGCGCAGGTAATCCTATTCCCATTACCATGGTGCCCTTGTGAGTTATTTTCAGGCTTTCATCGAGGAAATATCTTCCCGGTGTAAACAACAGGTTCTTCCCTTCAGATAAAGCATAATTGATTGCCTCCGGGGAGTCAGTAACCGGGCTGACAATATAGAAATCATTCAGGTCCAGTGAATTTTCAGCTTTATCAGGATCCAACCAGGAAGGACCCGTTGTATTCTTTTCAAGAGCAGGAACTTTCACCAGGAATTCTTTTTTATCAATTACCAGATAGGGTTTTTCACGAATAATGGGAGTCTCTTTAATTGTTGTGTAAGGTTTTTCAGGCCAGTTCTCCTGTGGTGCATCCGGCACTCCCATGAACATCATGTTCCAGACACCCCCTGTCCATTTTCCCCATTGGGTGTTACGCGAGAACCATTGCTGCTGGGGACCTGAGCTAACAGTGCCATCGATCTTTGAATCAGCCATGAAGCCACCGCTTGCATAACCTTTGTCGAACAACTGAAGGTTTCCTTTTATGTGAATCCTCCTGAGCGGAGCAGCCTGCGACACTCCCCATATGTTTGTTGAATCATGGGCCGGTACCACAGTAAGATTTTCTGCGGAACGCCAGAAATTAGTGAGAACACTGTTCCCATGAGTGGTAAGAGACCTTACCGCTCCTGTAATCACCACGTCTTCAGGCGATTCGCCCAGTCCAGCCACCTGCATATAATAACTGACCTTAATATCCAGGTGATAATTTCCCGGCTTAAAGAAAAGTGCATACCTGTTATTGCTGAATTCACTTCTTCTGGCACTTTGCCTGGCATGAATTGTATCAATCAGGGTCTGAATGGAACTCATGTCCATAGAAGGATCAAATATGAAAACACTTTTTCCAAGAGATGAAATATGGTATTTCTCAGAATCGCCGGGGAGACTATCCCGGGAGAAAAGATCCTTTAATAAGGTGACCTGCAGGAGAAGAATGACCAGGAAGAAATATCCGGTTTTCATCGGGAACTACTTTTATAAAATAATCTTCCTGTAAGTAAAAGTCCTGCAAATACGAATACGGCAAAAAGAAGGCTGCTGGCTGCCAGTTGCATCCCGCCTGAAATTATGTGACCGCTGGTGCATCCCCCAGCCATCCGGGCACCTGAAATAAGCAGAAAACCACCAACAAATGACCATATCACCCTTTTCAATGATGAGGTCCCTTTATATTTTTCCCAGTTGCTGTGGATGAGGGTTATCCGGAATTCTTTCTTTATCAGCGAAATTATAAGTCCTGCCAGGAAAGCTCCGGTTAAAAAGATAAGTTCCCATCTGCCCGGTGCCTGAATTTTTGTAAAATATTCATTACCGGTTGTTCCTGTTAGCAGATCAGCAAGATATGGATAGGTGGTTGAGGCACCTATTGGCCTGTTGAAAGTTGTGCTAAGGAAAACTGCTCCGTTCAGCAGTGCCAGGGCAATACCTGCAAATAACCAGGTGTAATCCCTGATTTTTTCTTTTTTATGGAGCCAGAACGATGCTATTATAAATATGGACCCTGCAATGAATACAAGCAGATAAAAGATAAAGTTTGATCCGGCCAGCGAATTTAGAGATATAGCACCAAGGTCAGGGCCTAAATGAGCACTTATGGAAGGCGACAGAAGGGTGTAGCTCAATCCTGCCACCAGGCCACCTATAATGCCTGTTAATGCATCCAGTGAACCTTCGCCTAACGATACAGCCAATGTCCCGGGACAGTACCCCAGAATTGCCATTCCGGTTCCGAAAATTAATCCACCTGCGATAATTCCCGTTAGGATCAGTGGTTTGACATGATATGAAGCCAGTCCGGCACCTATTTCAATATTCAACAGGATTGCTCCAACTCCTATCGCTACTGCAATTGCTTTGGCTACGGCATAATTCTCAAGAGTTGCCATACCGCTGATAACATTATACCTGTTAAGCTTTGCATATTGAAGAATACTTCCAAAAAGGAAGCCATAGACTAAAATCTTAATTTCCATAATCACTTGTTTTTTGTAATTTTCAACGCAAGTTCTCCATCGGGGATATCAATATCGATGGTTAAAATTCCTTTCCTTGATTTAATAAATACCGGGTCAAAATATACTCCCGTAAATGTATTTAATATCTGAACCCGGTATTCTGCTCCTTCCGCTTTTATTTCCAAAGTTGTTCTGTTGGTGCCTGTCGCTCTCACAAAAGCTAAATAGGAATTATTCCTATCTGATAATACATAGGGTATCAGTCCTGGGGAAGCTGTAACGGACGAATAATCGGGATGCAGCTTTACAAGGTCAGGACTATTTATGAAATCTGATAACACTTTAAGCTGCCTTCGTAAAGATTCGCTGCCACCCCCCGGAGCCTTATTCACCCCGAGACCGTCTTCATGCCCGGTGAAAAAAGAATAATCCAGGTTGTTGAACAGGCCACCGCCACTCATTATAAACTGCCAGGCCTGCCTCCTGTAAACCTGGTCGCCAGACCCGGCAAATCCCGATTCATCAAATCCTATAATCTTGTTAAAGTGATAATTCCATTCCACTGCTTCAGGCCAGGCATAGTGAAAATTTATTATTGAAATATTACTGCCGACAAACGGGATCGATGCCCTGAAGTTGGTGCAGTTCTGTGCAATCAGGTGCTTCTTCCCCAGCTTATCTTCCTCTTCATTTATTACTGAAGCCACCTTTGCCTGCCATTTCATCGATTCTTCACTGGCAAGATCCGCTTTGTAGGTCCAGTCTCCCGGATTTAAGTCTTCTTTATTTACAATATTATATACAGGTACCGGGTGATCGGACCATGGTTCATTCTGGATCTCAAAGAAAAAATTGTCAAAATCATTAAGTTCATCAACCATTTTCCGAACGAAATTCAACTGGTGTTCCAGGAGAGGTCCGTTGTTAAGAGTCTGGGCATCCTGCCTTGAAATATCCTGATCGATGTTAATATTATTGGCAGGATTCTGGGGATTGATATCCCAGTGATTATCATTGTAGATTGATGAGAAAAGTGTCACTTCAACTATAATATCATTATCCGCTGCCGTCCTGATAAAATTCTGCAACCTTTCGAAGTAGGCAATGTTCCATCTGGAGAGGTCATATCTGAGCCTGCCTGAGATGTCTGGTCCAACTGTTGTCCAGGGTGTAATGACTTTGTCTATTTCCGGTGCCAGGGTATTATTCTGAATACTGAAGCTCCGTCCTGCAATCTCGAAATAGGTGCCGGTGAAGATCCGAGTATAGTTCATCCCGTCTGAGGTTAGTGTCCTGAGATATTTTTGATAATCAAAATTCAGATTAAGTACGGAACCATAATGCTCGGCTGAGGAGACCAGAGCCATTGGTTTTCCTTTATACAGGAAGTAATGAGGATTTTCAGGATGGAGTTGGATGGGGCCCGTTACAGGAATATTTTCCGTTGTACTATTTTCTTTTGTTTTGCACGCCGAAAGCAGCACAAGGATCATTAACAAATATACCTTGTTCATATTTATCAGATTTTCGTTTATAGCTCCGGTAACAAATATAGCTAACAATCATATTATCCTGAATAATGACAAAAAATAGTATCAAACAATAAAAAACAGTAAAAAACAGGATCAATTCAAAAAATTGTCTATCTTTACGTTAACCAAATATCATTTGAGATGAAAAATTCAGATGGAATTATGGAAGTATTCGAAATCTTCCGGAACAAGGAAACCTTTTTCAAGGAGAGAAAGAAAAAGCAGGCCAACAGTCTGATAATAAACCAGATAATAGTTATCTGCGTTTTTACATTTATTTACGGGATTGTAATGGGAAGCTATCACAGTTTTCTCCAGTCCATTGTTGCAGGACTCAAATTGACCATGCTTTTCCTGATTACTATCTCCATCTGCTTTCCTTCTTTCTTCATTATCCAGCAGGTACTAGGATCAAAGATGAGTATAAGGCAGATGATTATTATTGTACTGAGCGGCTTTGTACTGACTTCAGCAATAGCCGTTTCTTTTTCCCCGATAGTTATCCTGTTCCAGATAACAGGGGGCAATTATCATTTCCTGCAGCTTCTTCATGTGGCAATCTTTGTCTTTTCGGGCGTTTTTGGTATGAGGCTGATGGTTGAAGGTCTGAAGCTTGCATGTGAGAAAAAAGAGACCTACCCCCAGATCGGTGTTACCGTGTTCAGGATATGGATAATCATCCTGGCCTTTGTCGGTATACAGTTATCCTGGAATCTGAGGCCGTTCCTGAGTGACAAGGATGAAGATTTTAAACTCTTCAGGAAGTATGAGGGTAACTTTTACACTGCAATAATATATTCAGTACAGCAACTTGTTTCGGGGGATGACAGAACTATGCCAAAGAAAGAGAAGCAGCCTTTTTATTATGACAGTCCTATTAACATGGATAAAGTAGAAATTACAGATACAACTGAATTTAAAGAAATACTGAGAAGATAAAATATGGACGATATAATGACCCTTGAGGAACTTGCAAAGTATCTAAAGTTAAAGCCACAGACTATTTATACCTGGGCTCAGGACGGGAAGATCCCGGCTGCCAAGCTGGGGAAGGAGTGGAGGTTCAGGAAATCAGTCGTTGATAAATGGTTCAACCAGCATATCGATGAGAAATTCTCAAAGTATATGGATAAATGATCCCCTTATGCCCTCAGTCTTCCTTAATATCCCGGATTATTCCTCAGCTGGGGAGCTAAAGTAACTTCAACACCTGGGATCGGCAGCCAGTAGTTTTTTTCATTAAAAGTCCTGAGATCACATATCGAATTTGGATCGAGGTACCATTCCATGTTGCCATTGTCAAATTCCTTGATCTTCATCTCGCAGACATTTTCTATCACCTCATCAGCTATCATCCAGCGACGTATATCGTACCACCTGTGTCCCTCGGCAAAAAACTCAATGGCTCTTTCGTGGCGGAGGTAATCCCTGGCAGTTGCCTGGTCTGATGTTATCCGGTCAGGCAGCCCGGCCCGGTTCCTTACCATATTAAGGGCGTCAATACCATTCTGGAGGTCGGTCCCTCCAAGCTCGATGCAGGCTTCGGCGTAGTTAAGCAGGATCTCTGCATAACGGAATTCCACCCATGTGTTGGTATTGTTGAGAGCAATTCCCCTGTATGAATTACTCAAGGAAGTTGGGGATTCCAGGTTTATATCGGAAAACTTTTTAAGAAAATAACCATTCAAAGTTCCGCCCCAGACAGAGATTAGGTTTTGCCTGGTATCCAGTCCTACCATTACCCTCTGACCTGCGCTATTATACAAATGACCGGTCTGGATAATACCGACGGGATCAAATATTGTCAGATCCGGAGGTCTGGGCTGCCAGGCGGCACCATCATATAAAATGCAGGCATAAAAGCGTGGTTCCCTTCCGTTATAGGGATTTCTATCAGGATCGGCAGTAATCTCCACAGCAGTTGCAGTTCGAAGGAACTGTTCTCCCGGATTATAAGTATCCCAACTGAAAGCAGTGCCATCAGCCATCTCGAACGATCTCACAGCCGGTTCGGTAGGTGCATTGTTTGCCCAGCCATAATAACCAAGCGGTCCGTTCCATAAATTAGCCCTGTTTATCTTGCCGCCCGAGACAGGGTATTGAATTCCCCAGATGACCTCATCATTCCAGGCACCTTTTTGATTAAAGATGTTATAATAATTATCGGAGTAAGCCTTTACATCTTCTGCAGTCAGTGGAGAAGGGGGATCGCTGACAATACCGGCCAGGGAATAATTTCCGTAATTGCCGTCAATTACAGCTTTTGCAGCATCCCTGGCAGCCTGCCACCTTTCAATTTGAGTTCCTTGTGTGAAGCACACTAGTGAGTCAGCAGGATTGTAGCCCCCGTTAACAAGCCTGCTGGCACAGAAGAGCAGCAGTCTCGATTTCAGTGCAGCAGCAGCTCCCTGTGTTGCCCGTCCCTGTTCAATATCCCCCTTTTGTGGAAGGTAAGCCAGTGCATTGTCCAGGTCGGAAAGAATAAAATCAAGCGTTTCCTGCAGGGTAGATCTTTGCAAGGTGTTGAAATCCTGGTTATATTCAAAAGGTTTGTCGGCAAGGATCACACCACCATATCCGAAAAGAAGCTGGGAATAATCATAAGCTCTTATAAAAGATGCTTCGCCATGTATTTGTTTAATAAGAGCTTGGTCTGCTGCTGTTTTCAAAGGCACCTTCCCGATATTGGCCAATAAAGTATTAAGAGTCTGAATATTATCATAGAGCTTGTCCCAGTAGAGATATCCCCCATAGGTACTATTCGCAAAATACCCGAGATGGTCAGGATCAAGAATACCTTTCAGAAAGCCCATATTTTGGGGTCGGTGGATGGCCCACAGTTCATCTGAACAGGAAGCCAGCAGGTCCTCTCTCATACCTAAGCCATAAGCTCCATGACCACCCATCATATCGTAACAATTTCCAAGGTATGCATTTGCAAGATCGATATCTTTAAATATCACATCCTGGTTAAAAGTATCGTTCTCCCGCTGATCAAGGACATCAGTACAGGATGACACAAATAATAATATCCCTACTGTCAGGGCCAGGATGTAAACCATCTTTTTCATATTACAAATATACGAAATCCATGAAAATTGGTTTTGCTATCAGAATATTATATGAGTACTCAGGAATTCAGGCCATGGATCCGTTTATGGCTTATTTTACGAGGTATGTAGCTCTTCCTGCGAGAGGGATTCCTTCCGTCGTAACTCCTTCCACCAGTACTTTTATCTCAGC